>JAISWP010000269.1 GCA_031271065.1 Synergistaceae bacterium | reverse complement strand
GGATGACGCTGGGGCGTCCGTGAGACGGCCCTCGATGAAGGACTCGGCCTGACCGCCCTCATGCAGGCCGCCTGAGATAAAAAATCACGGGTTCCCGGGAGGGCTGCGCTCTGACGTATCCGGCGGCGGCGGGTGCTCGCGGGGATCGGCGCTTTCGACGTGGGGAGCGCGGACAAGCTCGTTTTGCGATCAACCTGACAGGAGCTGATATGGCGCATGAAGATAACCGCTGTAAGGACCGGTATATTGAGGACTCCTCTGAAAACGCCCTTTAAGACTGCCCAGCGGACCGCCGGCGAGATGGTCGACATCGTCGTCCTGCTCGAGGCCTCGGATGGCACGGTCGGCTGGGGGTCCGCGCCTCCCACCGCGAAGGTCACAGGCGATACCGAGGGCGGCGTCGAGTGCGCCGTGAGGGAGTATCTCGGCCCGCTTCTTGAAGGCCGGGACCCGGAGGACCTGGAGGCCTGTCTCGACATACTGGAATCGGGCATGGTCCGTAACACCAGCGCCAAAGCGGCCCTGGACATAGCGCTCCACGACCTGTGGGCGCGAATCATCGGGCAGCCGGCCTGGAGGCTTTTCGGAGGCGCCGGCGGGCCGATCCGCACCGACGTGACGGTGAGCGTCAACCCTCCTGAGGAGATGGCCCGCGACGCTCTCAGGGCCGTGGACGACGGATTTGACACGATAAAGATAAAGGTCGGGGTCGGGGCTGAGATAGATTTCGAGCGTATAAAGGCGATACGGGACGCGGTGGGGCGCGCCCCGAAACTGAGGATCGACGCCAATCAGGGATGGAAGCCCGGCGAAGCCGTGAGGACGCTGAATCGCATGGCTGACGCCGGGTTCGGCATAGAGTTGGCGGAACAGCCGGTCAAAAGCGGCAATATAGACGGATTGGCCTTCGTCACCGCGCACTCTCCGATACCGGTGGCGGCCGACGAGAGCTGCTGGTCCCCCCTCGACGCCATGGAGCTGATCCGCCGCAAAGCCGCCGACATGATTAATATTAAGCTGATGAAGTGCGGCGGCGTCCGAGGCGCCCGTCAGATTATATCGGTCGCTCAGGCCAGTGGGATCGAGGTGATGATGGGGTCTATGCTGGAGTGCAAAATATCGGCCGCGGCGGCGGCGCACCTGTCGTCCTCGTTCGGCTGCGTGACGCGGATAGACCTGGACGGCCCGGCGCTCTGTTCTGCCGACCTGGTGGAGGGCGGGCCGGAATTCAAAGGGCCGGACATAATACTCGGATCCGGCCCTGGTTTCGGTGTTACCGGCGTTCCCGGGTTGAAGCTCAGCTGATGTAATCGATCCTGCCCGGCTCGACGGGATGGGCGTCTTTTGAAGCGGCCGGGACTCCGATCGCTATGGCGACGGCGAACGTGTACTTCTCCGGGAACTTCAGCAGCTTGTTGAAGTGTTCGCCGAGCGGGCCGGTGAAAGCGGCCTCCGGAAGCCCCAGGATGACGCTGCCGAGGCCCAGCGAGTGGGCGGCGAGAGCCATATTTTCCACGGCGATGCCGCTGTCGAGACGTCCCCAGCGGCCGCTCGCGTCGGTGCTGATGAATATGACCACAGGCGCGGCGTAGAAAATGTCGCCCTCCCTGCCCAGGTTTTTCACCGCCTCGGCGTTTATCTCCCTTATGATGTCCTGGTTCCGGACTATAGAGAAGTGCCACGGCTGGGCGTTGCGCGCGCTGGGCGACTCCTGCGCCGCCCTGATGACTGTGTCCAGATGATCTTCTGTGACCTGCTCCGCTTTGTAGCTCCTGATGCTCCTGCGGTCGGAAATTGCCCGCAATACCGGATTGCTCATCTTGATGCTCCCTTCTGCCGTCTCGTCTGTGTCAGCGCTTCGAGTTATTCCTATCAATCCTATTACATTCAGTAATTATAGCATATCCCGCAAGATGGTATAAGTGGTCGTCATGAATTAAACGCCGTTTGAAAATATCGTCCTGTTTCCGGTCCCCTGCGTCCGGTTCGGCGGGTCTTTTGACAGCTGTGAAATAACGGTTAAAATATATTGCACGCCCCCTCTGTTACGCCGGGAGCGGACTCTTTAGTGAGACGAGGCGGGAAATGAAACGAACAGCCCTGAAAAACATCGATGCGTTTAAAATCATGGACGAAAATACCGGCGAGTCGTTCTACGGATGCAGCCAGGATTGGTTCGGCACCGAATGGCAGCGTATGGCCGGCTGCGGTCCTTCCGTCGTGAGCAACATGATGATCTATCGGAACAACATCGATCAGGGCGGAAATAATAAAGTGAACCGCAAGACCTCGTGCCTCTCTCTGATGGAGGAGGTGTGGAAGTTTGTGACGCCAACGCCCAGGGGAATACCGTCCACCGATCTTCTCTGCGAGTTTGTCGGAAGATACGCCGCTTCCATGAACCGGCATGTGGCTTGTGCCCATTGCGAGGTACCCCAGGACCCTTCCCTCAGGCCCCCTGTCCCCGAGGTGGCCTCTTACCTCGAAAAGGCCCTCGCCTCCGACATTCCGGTGGCTTTCCTGAATCTCTGCAGCGGCGATGAGGAAAACCTCGACGAGTGGCATTGGGTCACCGTGGTGTCGCTGGAACAGGCCGCTTCCGGCGGGCACGCGCTGCTGAAGATTCTGGACAGGGGATTTATAAGCGCTGTCGACCTTGACCTGTGGCTCAAGACCACGAAAAACGGCGGCGGTTTCGTCTATTTCGAGATCCTGTAACACCGCCTAGGCTTCGAGGATGCCTGACACCGGCTCCGCCCCCGTTATCGACGCCGAGGCGGTTTCTAAACTGATTGGCAGGGCGTCTCCGGGGTGCGCCATAGCGGTGTCTTTCGGGGAGCGCCGCTTTGAATTCGCTGCCGGGACATATTCGGATGAGGACCGCCGGCCTGTGGGCGTCCGCACGGCCTATGACATCGCGTCTATAACCAAACTGTTCACCGCCGCCCTGATTTTGAGGCTCCACGATTCCGGCGCCGTCGACATCGAAGGCCGGGTTAGGCGTTATCTGCCGCAGTTCGAGGAAAGCGCCCTCACCGTGACCGACCTCCTCACCCATCACGCCGGGCTCGAGAGCGAACCGCTGTCACGTCTCGCGGCCAGGTATCCGAGCGCGGATGAAATGGCGCGGCGCATCCGGATAAGGCCGGAAGCCAGTCCTCATTTTTTCTATCAGAACGCCACATTTCTCTATCTCGGCCTCATCGCCGAGAAGATATACGGAAAACCTCTCTCGGAGTGTATGAGGGACCTCATCGGCGAACTGGACCTGCGCGATACGCGTCTTGGCTCCGACGCCGGTCTCGACGCCCCTCCCACCGAGATAAGGGACGGGGTCGTGTGGGCGAACCGGACCCACGACGAGTCCTCGTACATCTGCGGAGGGCTCACCGGCTACGCCGGGATATTTTCGTCCGCCCGCGACCTGGATAAATTCGCCAGGGCCTGGCTGGAGTACAGGATCGCGTCTTTTGCCACCACAAAAAAGGCGTTTTCGGCCCACGGACGCTATCCGCGCGAGGAACAAGGCCTGGGCTGGTTCAACACTCTGCCCCATTTCCCCGTATTCCCCGACTGGATATTCTGTCATTCGGGCTACACGGGGCCTCTCGTAGCTGTAAATCCCGCAAAGTCCCGCGTATACGCGGTCACGATGAACCGCACTTATTACGGGCGGCAAAATCAGCTTTACCGGGAACTGTGGGCACGGCTGCTGGAGGGAGAGCTGCGCGAGGCTATGACGATGGAGTCGTTCATCGCCCGTCTGAAGCTCAATATAGA
This sequence comes from Synergistaceae bacterium, assembly GCA_031271065.1. Taxonomy (GTDB): domain Bacteria; phylum Synergistota; class Synergistia; order Synergistales; family Synergistaceae; genus JAIRKI01. Next base: position 47 of record JAISWP010000269.1, on the reverse strand, counting down.
CAGATACAGCGAGGGAGGCGCCGCTCATGGACGATAAAACGCGCGGG
>JAISWP010000254.1 GCA_031271065.1 Synergistaceae bacterium | reverse complement strand
ATGGCGGTTATCTCCTCGACCTTCACGAAATTCTCGGTGAGTATTCCGTGTACCTTTTCGAAACACTCGTCGACTATCCTGCGAACTTCCTGGTCGATGGCGTAGGCCACCTCCTCGCTGTAATTCCGATCCTCCATGATGTCCCTGCCCAGGAACACCTCGTGATGTTTCCTGCCCAATGTCACGGGACCCAGACGTTCGCTCATGCCGAGCTGGGTCACCATCTGGCGGGCCGTCTGTGTCGCCCGTTCGAGATCGTTCTGAGCCCCGCTCGTGACGTCGCCGAACTTGATGGTCTCGGTTACGCGGCCGCCGAGCAGAACGCATATGCGGTTCAAGAGCTCCTGCTTAGAGACGAGGAACCTGTCCTCCTCGGGGACCTGGAGCGTGTACCCCAGGGCCATGTGTCCGCGGGGTATTATGGATATCTTGTGGACCGGGTCTGAACCCGGGATCATCCTCGCCACTATGGCGTGCCCCACTTCGTGATATGCTATTATCTCCCGTTCCTTTTTGCTTATGACGCGGCTCTTGCGCTCAGGACCCGCCATTACCCTGTCGATAGCTTCCTCGAACTCGGGCATCCCAAGCATCTCCTTGAGCCTGCGCCCGGCCAGCAGCGCCGCTTCGTTGACGAGATTGGCGAGGTCCGCCCCCACAAAACCGGGGGTGCGCCGGGCTATCACGTCGAGGTCCACGTCGGGACCGAGTTTTTTGTCCTTGATATGCACCTTCAATATGGCCAGACGTCCGTTGACGTCGGGGCGGTCGACCACTATCTGCCGGTCGAATCTCCCCGGTCTCAGAAGAGCCGGGTCGAGTATATCCGGCCTGTTTGTGGCGGCTATCAGTATTATCCCGCCGCTCGCCTCGAAACCGTCCATCTCCACCAGCAGCTGGTTCAGGGTCTGTTCACGCTCGTCGTGTCCGCCGCCCAACCCCGCGCCGCGCTGACGGCCCACCGCGTCTATCTCGTCGATGAACACTATGCAGGGCTGGTATCTGCGAGCCTGCTCGAAAAGGTCGCGAACGCGGGCCGCCCCTACCCCCACGAACATCTCGACGAAGTCAGATCCGCTGATGCTGAAAAACGGCACGTCCGCCTCCCCGGCCACCGCCCTCGAAAGCAGCGTCTTGCCGGTACCGGGGGACCCGAGCAGGAGCACGCCTCTGGGGACCTTCGCCCCGAGCTTCGCGAATCTCCCCGGATCCCTGAGAAACTCGACTACCTCCTCAAGCTCCTCCTTGGACTCGTCGCAGCCGGCCACATCGGCAAACGTCACCTTGGGCCGATTGTCCAGAAAGAGCTTGGCCTTGCTCTTCGAGAAGTTCATCACCTTGCTGCCCCCGCCCTGCATGTTATAGAGGATGAATATCCAGGCCCCTATGAGCAGAAGAGTCGGAAAGAGCGACGTCATGAGACTCGACCACCAGGGAGTCTTTTGGGGCGGCGTCACCGCCACGTCCACCCCTTTGCCGGCGAGCCGCGCGGCCAGGTCCCCTATACCGACGGCGTAAGTGCGAAAAGTCCTGCCGTCGGAAAATATCCCTTTGATGACTCCCTCTTCTATTATGACCTTTGCCAGCCTGCCGTTATCGGCGTACTTTAGGAGTTCGCTGTACGTGATGACTTCCTCTTCCTCCTGCTTCTGATCGGGAGACAGAAATACGTTTACAAGGCTGACCACCACGACAATCAGCACAAGGTATATGCCAAGATTCTTCGCAAGTTTACCCAAATGAGCAGTCCTCCTCCTGAATACAGCCAGCGAGACGCCTCAAGACATCCGATCGGCGACCCTTTCGCTGTTGCAGTCCGGTTTTATTTTTCAGGGACTACGCCCCATATATCCGGCAGATGTCTCCATCTGCCCGCGTAGTCCAGTCCATAGCCAACGACAAATACATCTTCTATCGTAAATCCCTTGTAATCTATCACAGTATCGACCTTTTTGCGCGCCGGTTTTTCCAGAAGCACGCAGGTTTTGAAACTACCGGGGCCGCGGGCCGTGAACATATCCCTCAGATATGCCAGAGTGAGCCCCGTATCCACAATATCCTCGACCAGGATCACATTTTTGTCCTCGGCATAAGTATCCATATCCTTCACTATCTTCACGGCCCCACTGGACGCGGACGAATTTCCGTAGGACGAAACCGCTATGAAGTCCATTCTTATGTCGACGGACGGACCGACCCGGCGGACCAGGTCGGACATGAATATCGCCGCGCCCTTGAGAACCCCCGTCACTATCACTTCCCGGCCCCTGTACTCCGCCTCTATTTCCGCCGCCAGCTCCGATACCCGGCGCTGTATGACGCCGCCGGAGAGCATGATATTATCCAATTTATAGCCGCACCCTTCAGCGATCATTCTCTTTCCCCTTCCCTCGGCATGGCGGAAACCTTTGCAATGATAACATAATCGCCCTCGCCGCGCACGGCGCTTCGCACACCGGGAAGCCAGCCGCCGTGGGACGGGCCGTCTATTATCGAAATAACGGGCATGATTCTGGATTTCCACCAGGGCATCTTTACGTAAAACCGCGAATTATTCTTTTTAACGAAACTGTCCGCGCTGGCGACGCGCACGGAATTCACCGAGGCCGGGACCGCTATCTCGGCGCTCCACACGCCGCGCCTGCCTCGTGAGGAAAATCGCGGGAGGGCGGAAAGCTCCACGTTCCACCGCCCCCATCCGAGACTTTTCACTTCGCCGCACGACAGAAGCAGCAGGGCGTCTCCGGGGGATTTCAGCGCGCTTCTGCGAAGCCATCCGGTGAGATGGCTGTCGCCGCAGACCTCCACGTCTTCCGCCCACTGGAAACGCCACGACCCCCGCCTGCGAAACAGAGCGGACAATTCGGCGGTCCTGCGCCTGTCCAGCGCCGGCAGCCCCAGGATCCGCCCCTGTTCGCGTATGACGCGGGCAAGAGAGCGGTCCGGCAGGCGAAGGGCGGAGGGCGTGTGCCACGCCGCCATAGCGCATGGGTCGTCTCTTGAAATCAGGGCAAGATGTATCAGCGCCGTGCTCCGAAAAACCGAGGAATCCTCGGATGCCTCTCCCGCCAGCCCCAGAAGCGCCCGGCCGGCGGATTCGTTGATATTGGCCCTGACCCACGGCAGCAGCTGATTTCTTATCCTGTTGCGGGTGTAATGGTTCTCGGAGTTGGTCTCGTCCTCTCTCCAGGGAATGTTCTCCTCCCTCAGAAACTGCCTGAGTTCCTCCCCGGAGCAGCGTATCACTGGACGGACTATGCTGTCTCTCCTCTCAGGTATGCCAGCTAGCCCCTCCGTTCCGGCGCCTCTGAAAAAATTGTACACCATCGTCTCGACCGCGTCGTCCGAGTTGTGTGCGGTAGCCGTGAAAGGGATACCCTCCCGCCCCCGGACCGCCTTGAAAAAATCGTACCGCGCCCTGCGCCCGGCCATCTCCGCCGACTCGCCCGGCAACCGGAGTCCCGTCACGTCGACGTGAGATACGAAGCAGGGAATAGATTCGCGTTTACAGTATTCTTCGGCAAAAGCGGCGTCTTGGAGAGAAGATTCCCCCCGAAGTCCGTGTTCGAGATGAGCGGCGGCTATCACGCCTCGAAATGACGACCTTCGAAGCAGCGAGAGCATCGCCATCGAGTCGCCTCCGCCGGAGAGGGCCACCAGCACTCCCGAAGCGTCAAGCCAGCCCTGTCTTGCCCCGGCGGACTCGACCTCGGCGACGAGACGCTCCGCCAAGGACGAACTCATTTCGGGAAAATATCCGCCCCGCCGGGAAACGACTTGCCGTACATCTCCGGCGACCATATCACGGCCTTGTTTTTGCCGGTCCTCTTCGCCGCGTAGAGGGCTTTGTCCGCGAGATTGAAAAGCTGGTCCCCGCTGTTGGTGTGCAGCGGGAAGAAGGCGATGCCGCAGCTGGCGCCTATAGTCACCTTCTCGGACCCTATATCGAGAGGTTCGGACATGGCCCTGAATACCCGCAGAGTGGCCCTGCTTACGACTTCTTCCTCGTGATCCGTGGGGCAGGAAAGCAGCATCACGAACTCGTCCCCGCCGAACCTCGCAAGCGTGTCGGTCTCGCGGAGCGACTGGCGCATCAGGTTCGCCACGATCACCAGCAGACGGTCTCCAGCCAGGTGCCCGTATGTGTCGTTGACCCATTTAAAACCGTCGAGATCCCACAGTATCAGGACCAGAGAGGAGGCGTTTCTTTTGGCCACGACCATCTTCTGCAGAAAGCGGTCGTTATACAGATACCTGTTCGGCAGCTTGGTGAGCTGGTCGAGAGTGGCCTGGCGCCTTATCTCGTCCTCCCGCTCGCGCATCTCCTGTATATCCTCGCAGGTCCCAACAAATCTGCACGGAATACCCTCGCTGTTCACCACGACTACATGATGCGCCCCGACCCATCGGTACTTGCCGTCGCCGCCTATCACCCTGAACTCGGTGTACTGTCTGCCCTCGTCCGTAATGGTCTTGCGGCTGGAGGCGTTTACGACCCCGGCCCACCTGGCCAGGTCGTCCGGATGGATCGAAGCGCCCCACGCGACCGGATCGAAGGGTATATTCTCATGAACGACCGGCCTGCGGATTATCTCCCAGAACCTCGGCGAAAAATATGCCGTCCTGGCGACGAGATCGATATCCCATATTCCCTCCTGGGTGCAGGAAACCGCCAGCTTCCACCTCTCCTCGCTTATCCGCAGTTTCTGCGAGAGGACCCGGAGATCGGCCTCGCTGCCGCGCAGAGACTGAAGGGCCTCGCGGAACTCGCCGGACATTCTGTTAAATGACTCGTAAAATTCCCCCGCATTATCTAAGCGCTGGCTGTAATCGCCGGCCGCCATGCGGTCGGCGAAGCGTTTCAGGCCCATAAGCCCCGCCTGCAGCTCCTTAAAGCGCCCGACGAGAAACCCGCCGCCCTTTATATCGCCGGAAAAGTCTCCGCTGGCGAAACGGCAGGCGCAATCCCTCAGAGCGGCGATATAATCCGCCGTCTCTTTAAGGCGTTCGTCGTCCAGAAAGCGCTCCGGAACGGACGGAACCTCATCTGAGGACAAGAGCTCCCGGATAAAATCCCAAAAACCGTCTTTTGTATCCGGCGCCCCTCCGCGGGGCGCACCGCCCTCTTCAGTCATGTCCCTCACGTGCTCCTGACCCGCCGCGCCGCTTCAAACCGTTCGCAGACGAAAGCGTCATAAAGCCACCCCCTTACTTGAGATAACTCAGGCGCATATATTCCGATCCCGCCTCAATTGACGCGCGAGAAGGAGGAAGCCATTCTCGTAAACTGAGATACAAAATTATCCCCGTTGGTTATCGCTATACCGCTGAATACATACACTTTGCCCTCGTCGTCGTCGAACAGCAGCGCCTGGTAGCCTTTGCTCCTGACGGGACGGCGCACGCTGCCCCCGGCGGCGGTCCGCGAAGTTTTCACAGGCCCGTCGAACTCGGCGATCGTCTCTATGCCCGGCAGCCCCCCGAAGGTCACCTGGCGGCTGGAAATTACAGCGTATGTATAGGAGGACAGAAATCCGTCGATGGCGGAGGCGGAATAATCCCACCGCCCTTCGGGCATGACCCCGTCATTGGAAACGGAGACCGTGAAAAGAGCCTGATCCACGGTGTCTTTGCGGGGACTTCCTCCCACGGTGAAATATCTGGTGGAGCTGACCTCGTCGGAAAACGCGAAAGAAGTCCCCGCGGTCGAGACGGAGTATCCGCCGCTCTGCGCCGGAGCGGCGGAGAAGATGCAGCTGAGCAGCGAATTTTTGACCAGAGCGTCGGCGGACCTGTCGCCCGCGGGATAAAAACCGTATATGTACACGGAGATCCTGTCATTGCCCAGAACGAGCAGATACACCCCCTGTTCTTCGCTGCCCGCCGAGGACCCAGAGACGAGGGCGGCCGGCGACGCGTTGAGAGTGACAGGGCTTTTATCGGCGTATGTTATGCCGAGGGCCCTCACTCCGTCGGCGGTGAGGATGCCCTCCGACTCGGCGTACGGGGCGGCGGTCTCCGCCACCTGAATCCTTATACCGCGGGACGGCATGTCGAAACCGGGAAGAACGGGGGCGGACTCCGCCCCTTTGGGCGGGACCAGGGAAACGTGAGTGCCCGGGACGGCGGCGTGGGACGCCGTAAGGACGTTATTCCTGAAAATGGGGCTGCCGGCGCAAGCGCCCCCGGCCGACAGGACCAGAATACATAACGCCGCAGCGCCGGCGGTGATATTTTTTTTCATCATTTCTCCCCGTCATCCTCTCTTTGCCCGGCGCCCGGCGCATCTTCAGAGGCAGGAGCGCCGCCGGATGCAAATTCGGACGGTATGTCCCCCTCGCCGTTCTCCGGAGGAAAAACGGCATCCCCGGAAACCGCCCCCTTCCCCGCGAGCGAGCGAAGCGCCGCCTCCTTGTCGAAACCGTCGTCAAACCCTCCGGCGGACGGCACGATGTCGGACGAGACCTGCAAAGACGCGGCGTCCGTGCCGGCAGGCTCCGTCACGTCCGGTGAAATCGGCGCAAAGAGCGGGGCATACCTGCGCAGTCTATCGTCCGCGCTCGAACTTATTATCGGACGCTCGTCCGGGGACGTTGAGCGGTCATCGATCCCGCCGGGACCCGCGTCGGAGGAAACAGGGACATCTTCGGCCGGAAGCGCCGCGATCACGTCCTGCCCGCCTGTGCTTCCCGAAGACGCCGCGGACTGGGCGTCCGCCTCCAGAAAAGTTCCCTTCAGCATCGTTTCGAGATCGCCCGCCGCCTTCGCGTCTCCGCTGACGAACACAGCGTTGACCACCAGCGTATTCGAACCGTTTTCCGCCAGCATTATCCATTTGCCCCAGTAGGCGGTCCCGTCGGGATGAAGGACTTTGAACAATACGGCTTTTCTGCCGTTGATGATCAGTTCCCCTCTTGACTTCATCTCCATGCCTCTTGACCTGAACGACGCCTCGCTGAAACCGGCCTCGATGTCCGCGAACGGAGCGGCGATATTGACCGCTATGACCTCGATGCCCCTCTCCGGGGATTCAAAACCGCTGAAACGCGAACTGAGCGCAAGTCCCTGGGGAGGGATGAAAAACGCGTTAGTGCCGGGCGACGCGACATGAGACTCGGTTTTTTCGTTGATTACCTCCAGGATCGCGGCCCGGGAAGGCGCGGAGTACAGAACGAGAGCGGCAAAGACCAGAAAGAGCGTGGACATACTTATCCGCACGCGGCGGGAACGCGCGATGCAGGAGCGCAGAGAATCAGCAAATTTATTCAGTCGAGACATCTCCTTGACAAATAAAATAAACAATACTCCAAGGGCATTTTAAACCCTGATCATCTAACAGCCGAATTATAACACCTGTACGCCGAACGTGAAAAATCCCCTCCCGCGCCGGGCGCCGCCGCAGGTGCGGCTTTGCCGCGGTAATGCCCTGTGTTATCTTGATTATTATATTCATTTAGTGTAAATTATTCAAAGGCACAATTCGTGCAATCACAGACATTTTCAACATACAGAGGGAGGCTTTGCGCTGCAATGGAAAACATATTCATACAAAAAACCCCGCATAATACGTTTTCGTGGGAAAACCTGGGGGATATTAAAGAGGGACGGGGTGACATGGGCGACGAGATGCCGGTCCTCGTCTACAGGCTTATGCAGTATACCATGCTGGACGTTCTGACGAAGGCCTTCGGATCGGATCAGGCCAACGAATATTTCCGTCAGGCGGGATTCCTCGCGGGTACCGAGTTTGCGCGCAATACGCTCGATCTGAGCGTTGATTTCGACACCTTTGTCGCAAACCTCCAGCACACTCTCGAAGAATTGAAAATAGGCATTCTGCGCATGGAGGCTTTCGACTCCGAAACCGGCAATATGGTGCTTACCGTGGGACAAGACCTCGACTGCAGCGGACTCCCCGTGACCAACGAGACCGTCTGCGTCTACGACGAAGGGTTTATATCGGGCATACTGGAGGCCTATACGGGCAAGAGGTACGATGTGAAGGAAATCGACTGCTGGGCCAACGGAGACCGGGTATGCCGCTTCAACGGCGTCGCCCTGGACTGATGTAAATTAAAGGGGTCATGGGCGCAGCGCCGCAAGGAGTCGCCTCAGACACAATACACGGCGCTCCTCCCCAGGATATACTGTTCGAGTACCTGCGCAGCCTGATATACAGCCCGGCGAACGCCAAGCTGGATATCGAGAAGCTGCCGGAAAGTCACAGGGATCTGGGAAAGGGGCTGATGTTCTTTGGGGAGTGCGTCCTGGAAACCACCGCACTCGCGAAGGCCCTCTCCAAAGGGGACCTCAACTGTGTGATGCCTTCCCGAAGCAACGAAATGGCCGCGCCCTTGAAGGCCCTTCACGCCACGCTCCGCCACCTGACCTGGCAGGCCCGTCAGGTGGCGAAGGGCGATTACAAACAGAGAGTCAGCTTCATGGGGGAATTTGCCGATTCCTTCAATACGATGATCGAACAGCTCGAACAGCGCAGGCTTGCCATTCTCGAGGAAATAATGGAGAACATCCGTAAATCAGAGGCTCTCGCCCAGAACAACAGCCTTCTCGAGGCCATCACAGGCAATATATCCCAGTGGATAGTAGTCATAGACAAAAGCACGAAAGAGTGGCTGTACGTAAATAAAGACCTGGACAGCATACTCGCGGACGCGGAATCGGAACCCGAGCTGCGCGCCCAGCTTGCCTCGAACGCGGCGTCGGAGGCAGCCGGCAGGGAAAAGCACGTCACTGAGTTTAAAATCAAAAACGGCAGGGGCGTGCAATACTTTTCCGTGGTGGTCCATCCGCTGCAATGGTACGAACACGACGCGACGGCTTTCGTGCTGACCGACGTGAGTTCCGAGAAAAGACAGATGCACAGACTGGAGAACGTCGCCTATCACGACACACTCACGAAGGTTTTCAACCGTCACTACGGCATGAACGTCCTGACCGAATGGCTCGGAGTTATGAGCTGCCCCTTTGTGATCTGCTTCGCGGACATGGATCATCTGAAATATGTGAACGACAAATTCGGGCACTCCGAGGGAGATAAATACATTCTGCGCGTGACCGAGGTCCTTCGAAGTTTCTCTAAGGACGCTATACTCTGCCGTCTCGGCGGAGACGAATTTATGCTGCTGGCGCAGAACTGGACGATGCAGGACGCCGAAGCCAGGCTGGAGAGTCTCCGCGAGAAACTGAAAAAGTACAATGACGAGCCCGGCTGCCTGTATCATCACAGCGTGAGTTACGGCGTGGTGGAGGTCGACCTGAGCAATACTCTTTCCGCCAGCGAACTGCTCGGAATGGCCGACGAAAAAATGTACAGGTACAAACGCGACCACAAGATGCAGCGGCAGCTCGCCGCCGAACAAACTCAGTAGTTCGCTGTCTTGACCCTCATGGCAGAACTCGTAAAATTATTGCTGGCAGCGTTTTCGCAGATAAGGAGGGAAGTCCATGGTCGCCGTCGGTTGGATCAGTATGGTATGTCTGGGAGTTTTAATAATCTGGTGTATCTACACGTACAACGCATTTCGTGACAGACAGTCGATGATAGACTTCTGGTGGGATGAAGCTGAGGCCCATCTTCGTCTGAGGCGCGATCTCATCCCCAGCCTGGTCGACCGCGCCCGTCCCCTCATGGCTTCTGAAACGCCGACTCTCGAACGCATAGCCGGCATACGCGAGGATATCATCCGGGACGAACTTCACCCTGAAAACGGCGGCGGCGACGATGAGACCGAGCATCTGGAAAACAAACTCAGCGCGGCGATGCTCTCCCTGAGCTCTTCGTTCAGGGACAACCGCAGCGTGCAGATGAACCCGGAACTGCTCACAGTGATGAGCGAGCTCGTTTCCATAGAAGGCAGGGCCGTCACGGCGTGCGAGGAGTATAACAAACTCACGAACGACTACAACTCGTCGATAAAAAGATTTCCGGCAAATCTGGTGGCCGGCATGCTCCACTTCAACCCCCGGGAGAAACGCATATTCGGAACCTGGGACGAGGCTCCGAACTGCTGATTTCAATTCGGCGCGGGAAGGAGCGTCCGGTTCTCACTTCGCGCCGTCAGTCTGCTGCGTCGTCTCCCGCTTTTTTAGGGCCTCGTCCGTCATTTCTGCCGCCGATGAAAGTATATCCATAGCCGCGTTCGGCCGGCTCAGCGCTTTGGCGCTTCGCTTCACCGCCCCCAGTTCCTCGCGCCGTTCGAGCAGTTCCAGCGCCAGTTCCCCCGCCCTTCTGTGTTCGTAGACTTTTTTGGCGGCGCCCCGTTCCAGGACGTAGTGACAGTTGAACTGCTCCAGCCCCGGCAGCGGATCTAGAAACAGCATCGCGGCTCCGACTGCGCAAGCCTCCGCTATCTGCACTCCTCCCGGATTCATCACGACAACGTCGCTGGCGGCGTAATAGTCCGCCATGCTGGGAACCGAGCCCACTACCGTGATGTGCTTGAAGGGGAAATATTCGTCCCGCAGATGTTCGTACATTTTGTCGTTATCGCGGCAGATTATCATTATCTTCCAGTCTGACATATCGACCATTGAACCGGCGACCGCGTCGAGTATCCGCGCGCCCTGGCCGCTGTCTATTATGGCCGCCGTCCTCGTATCGCCGTCTATTCCCAGCATCCGCCTGGCCTCGCTCCTGGTCGGAGGCACCAGGTAGTCCCTGGATATAGGTATGCCGAAGTTTTTCACCAAATATTCCGCGGTCGGTACGCTGTCGGCCCTGTACTGCCTCAGCGCCTCCTCGCTGCCAACGAACCACCCGTCGAAGCGCGGGTCGCGCTGCATAGAATGACTGAGGTAGTCGGTCCCCACAAAATAAATCGGGGTCCTGTGCTCCCACTTATCCAGGAGCGACGCCATGCCGAAAAAGTGGGTGGCAAAGACGGCCTCGGGGCCGAAAGCGGCGAGCTCCTTAAAAAGATGCCTGATGTAGGTCCGGCTCAGACTGCGGTGTACGTCGTCCCAGAACGCCGACACGGGATGCCTGGCCGAGTTCAGGTCGGTGTCCTTGTATATCCTCTCCCACAGCCAGGGCGCCCTGCGGGTCATGCCCCTGTACGAGGACACTATGCTGCGCCTCATCAGGCGCGGTATGTAGTCGAGCAGGTCCCTGCACATTGTGGCGGAACCGGGATACATGGCGTGGCACCACTCGCACAGGGCCTCGGCCGCGGACCTGTGCCCGTGGCCTATGGAAGCGTACAGGACCGCTATCTTGCGGGATTCAGACATCAGAGCGCTCCTTTCAGCAGGTCGCCGAGGGTGACGCCGGCGCCGGACGAACTTTCGCTGTTCGCGGCAAGGGCCGCCAGTATGCTCTCCCTGATGCTGCTTTCGTCATAGGATGACGGGAAATAGAGCGCCGCCGCGTCTTTGTGTCCGCCCCCTTTGACCCTGCGTCCGTCCTTGAGAAGCGATACGGCCCTGCCGGCGAGCCCGCTGCGGCTTCGTATGGACACGGCCCAGCTGCCGGAGGGCTTGCGGTAGGCCAGCACGACCGCCGCGGGCCTGCTGCCTTCTTCGGGCCTGTCGAGGATCGAACCGCAGAAGTCAGACGTGTCCCCGAACTCAAGGTATCCGTCGCCGAGAAACGCCATCTCCCCGCCGTCGCCGCGGCCACGTATCCTGTTTACCGTCAGATGCTCCTTGGCGCGGCTGAAGCGTTCCTCCTGAGCGGTCACGAATGCGACGGCCTGTTCGCGCTCGCCGGGAGTGAAGGACGCCGAAGGGTTGGTTATGAGGCGGGAGAAAGCCCCCCACTCTCCGCACAAAGTTACCAGGGCCTGCCACAGACGCCCGTCGGGGTTTTCATTTATCCAGAGGTCCCTGTCGTTCGCTATCCCAACCATGTCCCTCATAGCTTCGATGTGCGCTTTAACTTCCCGGTCGTCCCGCTTCATGAGCCAGTTCCAGTAGACCGCCGCCGCGCAGTAATTCATGTCGGCCTCTATCCAGGGACGGTTTGCGTATTTTTCGCTGGTGCTCTCGTGATGATCGAACAAAAACGGCTCGTCCCCGGAAAACGTCCGGTCTATCTCGTCCACCGTGTTCTGGTACTGCACGGACAGATCCAGCATCACTATCCGTTCGGATTTTCTCCAGGCCTCCAAAACCAGGTTGTCCACCTCGCCGTATCCGGTGAGGGAGACTTTGATCGGAACGCCGGTGAAAGCGCCGGCATACCAGGCGACGGCAGCGGCTGTGACCCCGTCGAGATCCGTGTGGCTTATTATGTTTAAAATCCCCCGGTTTTCCCTCAGGAACGATTCCCCCAATCGAGGTTCTCATTATTATATTTACATATCCGGATCGGACGCGCCTCACCTGATTCGCATAATAGCCATTATTCGGCGATATGTACAGATTATTATATAATCGAATGGCATTTTTTGACCTCACGGAGGTGTACGGGCTGGACGTAAAACAGTATCTCAAAATCGCGCGGGACGGGGTGTCGCGGATACTGTCCGTGAAGAGCGCCAGGGGGGTGTCATTTGCGCTCGCCGTGATGTCTTCGGCGAGCAAACCGCTGGGTTACGCGCGGACACTGATAATCGCGTGGACCTTCGGGACCTCGCCCGGCATAGACGCGTATCACCTCGCGGCCGGGATCATATCGCTATTCGCCGGCAGCGTGGGGCAGGCCCTCGAAAGCGCGGTCCTTCCCGAACTGATCAGGATAAAAAAGGAAACCGACAGCTGGGAGACGTGCAGGTGCATGGCGGCTTTTATATCGTCTTTGGTGCTCTTGGGCACGGTGATCTTCGCAGCGGCGCTGGCCGCCGCTCCGGGCGTGATCGTGAGGTTTTTCGCGCGCGGGTTCGACAGCGAGCGCATAGCTATGGGGGCCGTGACTTTATGGTGGCTCATCCCCTTTGCGGCGGTGACGATGTTCAAGCCTATGCTGGACATCTGGGCCAATTTCACGGAGCGTTATACGCTGCCCGCGGCCATTTCAACCATCTTCAACTTTATAGCCATTCCGCTTATGCTCGTATCGATCCGTTTCATAGGCGTCTACTCGGCGGCGTTTTCCATGAGCGCCGCTCATGGAGCCGTATTTTTCCTGACACTCGCCGCTATGGGCGGAGTGCCCGTATTCTGGCGCCGCAGGGACATGCTCTGGAACAGCGTCATCAGCATCGCCCGCGGCTCCCTTTATACGACAGCGATAGCGGCTTCCAGCGCGATGTACGTGATCGTCGACAGATATTTCGCATCCATGCTGCCCTCCGGTTCAGTGGCCGCGATAAGTTACGCCGCCCTGCTCATAGGCGTAATGGCCTCTGTGGTCAGCATGCCGGCGGTGTTCTTTCTGTCGAGGATGAGCGGGCTCGCTCTCGATGACGCGGAAGAAGCGGTCAGCGCGATGAAAAAGACGGCCGCGCTGTCGATGGCGTATCTCATACCGGTCAGCGCTTTCACGGCTGTTCTGTCGAAACCGGTCATAGCGATGGTATTCGGCTGGGGCAGCTTCGACTCGCGTTCGGTCGAGATGACAGCGACCTGCCTTTCGTCCTACAGCATCGGATTTTCCTTCTCCGTGGGGGCGGCGTTCATGTACCGGTACGCCCAGGCGCGCCGGCGTTTGGGAACAATAGTGATCCTGTCGTACGTACTGGTCATGGTAAACGCGGTCCTGGACTGGGCTCTGACTGCGAAATGGGGGCTTCTTGGCCTGACGCTCGCCACCAGCTTCACCCAGATACTGGGCTTTGCGGCTTATTACCTGGCGGTCGTCGGAGGCGATTTTCCGAAATACATAATGCGGATGAAATTCTTCGAACAGATACTGCTTTCGGGGCTGTTCGCCTACGGGGCCCACCTTGCCGGGACGTACGGACATGGGGCTCAGATCGCGGCCTCGGCGGTTTTGTTCGTCCTCTGTCTCGCATGTGCCGAAAAATTGAGACTGATGCCGGAGGTACCGGCGGGCTGGAGGCCGTTCCAGCTCTCGAAGTTCCTGAGATCGGCGCTCAAGTCCTATCTCGGGGCAAAGTGACGCGGAGGAGGACACGCGGCGCCGCGCATTCCGCTTTCAAGCCAAATAAAAGCGCTTTTGGCTTGAAAGCGGAATTACAAAAAGGCGCGGTCCCTATAAAGCCGGCATGGCCAGCTGGGCCGCGCTGTTCAGGAAATTCCAGGGCTTGTTGAAATGCGGCTGGAAGAAAAAGTCCACTATCGCCAGTTCGTCGATCGTCATGCTGTTCTGTATGCAGACCGATATGGTGTTTATGGCCGGCGTGAGGTCCGTCCCGGACATCAGCTGTCCGCCGAGTATCCTGCGGGACGTCCTCTCGTACACCAGCTTCACCTTCACCTCGTCGTAAGACGGCATAAATTCGGGGCGGAAGTTGTCGCTATACGTCACAGACATGACGTCGAAACCGGCCTTCCTGGCGGTCTCCTCCGACAGCCCGGTGCTGGCGATGCAGAGGTCGTAGATTTTGATGCCGCTCGTGGCCTGCGTCCCGATGTATTTCGTCGTATTGCCCTTCAGGTTACGCGCGGCGAGCATACCCATACGGACCGCGTTAGTCGCGAGCGGTATGTAATCGTGATCGCGCTTCACGTTGTTCCAGACCGCGGCGGAGTCCCCGGCCGCGAACACGTCGGGGTGGGACGTGCGCATATATTCGTCCGTCTTTATCGCCCCGTTGGGAAGCATGTCGAGTTTGCCCTTGAAAATATCCGTGTTCGGCCTGAAACCGATGCAGAGTATCACCATGTCGGCATCGTACTCCCCTTTGTCGGTGACGACAGCCGACACTCTGCCGCCGCGTCCTTTGAACGATTTCACGCTCTCCCCCAGGGCGAATTTTACGCCCTTTTCAGCGGAGAGCCTGGTCGGAGCCTCCACAAACTCGCTGTCCAGGTATTTGGGCAGTATCTGGCGCTCCATG
>JAISWP010000214.1 GCA_031271065.1 Synergistaceae bacterium | reverse complement strand
CCGGCTCATCATGGTCTTGACCCGCACAGCCTCGTTGGACGCGTAGATGATGAATTTCTCCGGGACGTTTTCATCGAACCCGCCCCAGTAATCCCTGAAGATGCTTCCTCCCACGGAGATATTGACCTGGACGCTGTCCACCGTATACGGGCCGGAACCGGCGTCCCGCTCGAGCAGGAATGTCTTGCCGTAGTCGCCTTTGCCGCCGTAATCGCCGGTCGAGGAGTAATTCGCCTCCAGCAGTTTCCTATCGACTATGTAGAAGCGGACCAGGTTGTTCAGGAGGGGACCGTAGGGCATTTTGCATTTGAGGCGGAGCGTATAGTCGTCGAGCGCCTCGGCGGAATCGATGTACGCGTAGAAAAGATACGCGAACCCCTCTCCGATCTCCAGGAGCCTGTTCATCGAATAGGCTGCGTCGTGGGCTGTCAGCTCGCTGCCGCTGTGGAACTTTATGCCCCTGCGTATCTTGAAATCCCAGGTCAGGCCGTCGTCGGAAATGGTCCAGCTTTCGGCCGCCCAGGGCTTTATCCGTCCGTCCTCGGTGGGGAATACGAGGGGGTCGTAGATGTTGACCAGCACGCTTCCGGAGGCATAGTCGGAACCGACCGCCGGGTCCCATTTCGGCATTATGGTCTGCGTGATCCTGAAAATGCTCCCCTCGGCCGCCCATGACGGGGATGAGAGCAGCAGCGCGAATGTCAGGCAGAGAACAAGCGGCAAAAACACTTTCTTCATCAGTGATCGTCTCCTTTCGTCAGTATCCGGCAATTCCAAGCCTTGCGCAGATTTCCCTTATCCCGGGATGCTTATATACTCCGTCCTCCTCGAACGTCACCCCGTCGAGGATTATGGTCGGGTTTAACACTATGCCGTCGGAATGGCCCGGGGCGGCCCATTCCTTCGCCATTATAGATTTGCCCTGACTGCCGATGCCGAACTCGATGCACCCGAATACGCGTTCGTCCTCCACGATCCGTCCCGTGACTGCTTTCACGCCGGGGTTGAAGCCCAGCGAGTAGTGGGCGATCCGGTACATGTACTCGGGGTCGCCGAGGGACTCCATCCAGCGCCGGAACACCTCGGCGTCGTGTCCGCCCCTGATGTCCGTGACACGCCCTTCCGCCACGCTCAATTCCACCGGAGACGAGAGCCTGCCCAATTCGAGGGGCGGCCATAGGGCCCCGTCGAATACGAGTTCCCCCTCTATCGTCTCCTCCATCGGGTTCCAGGATATCTGCCCCGCCAGCATCACGGGATATCCCTTTTCCGTGGCTCTCTTTCCCGACAGTCGGACGCGGCGTCCCCTGTTGAAGCCTTTCAGGTTCGTCCCGGCAGCGCTTTTTACTATTACCTCGTCCGCGTCCTGCACGAAACGCTGGAGAGTTTCCCCGAGTTCGATGACGAGTCCGTAGTCGATGCGGCTTATAGTGCGCACCATCATCATCACGTCCATACCCGTCAGGCAGATGTAACGGCACCCGGCTTCCAGGGCGGCCCTGAAACATGGCGAGTGCATCACGTACGAGTACGTGAATTCGATCCACACGCCGGCGGCGGCGACCGCGGCCGCGATAGGGGCGTAAGGCTCGATGCAGGAATTTGGCGCCGTCGGATAGTATATCACCGTCGGCTGACCCCCTATGGAGAATGCGGCAGCCGCCGCGGCTTCCACGACGCGTCTGTCCGTGCAGGAGTCCCCGGTTATCACTACGTTTTCCCCGGGCTTGACAAGCATCACGTCACGGACCAGGGTAAGAGCTCCCTTCGCGAGCTCGTAACTCATATATTCGTCGCGGGGTTCCATGCCAATCGTAAACATATGATCACCTCGGCGTTTAAGTAAACTTAATTTGAATCGTCTAATGATAATGAAGGGGTAATACAAAAACAATGTTTAATTATTAGGAAAAAATATCATTTATTGTATTTTATCCATATATATAGGCGCATCCGGCAGGTTTTTTGTGATATATAGACAATAAATATAATTTATTTCAGATAAAATTACATATATTATCCGAAGGCTTTTCTTATGGGTTTTATTTGTGTATTATTTATCTGCAATTCTGACAAAAAATTATGGGTATATTTATTTTTTTTGTGCTGTGCGATTGTGATCAGCAGTTTTTTGCTGGCAGGGGAGGGACGAGGCGTGTCGATGTCCGTTCAGAAAATGATAGAGCGCGGCGGTTTTTCGGATTTCGTGGTTTACGCCGGAGAGCGCGGGCTTGACGAAAGAGAGGTCAGGACGGTGTGCGTCATCGACGCCGTCGACATCGAGAACTGGCTTTTCGGCGGCGAGTTTCTCCTCACGTCTGGATATATATTCAGGGAGCGCCCGGAACATCTCGCCGCTCTCATAGAGGCGGCAGACCGGAAGGGCGCGGCGGGGCTGGGGGTCAAGATAGGGAGGTACATCGACAGGATGCCCCGGGAGGTCCTGAAAATGGCGGACAAACTCTCCTTTCCCCTGATAGGGGTTCCGTTCCACTACGCCCACACGGACATCATCAACCCGGCTTTCTTCGCCATCGCCGACTCGAGGGTCGAATCCATCAAAAAGACCGAGGACCTGCGCAGGCAGTTTTTTGACGATATATTCGACATGGACGCGCCCCGCAGGATACTGTCGCTCTTGAGCGATTCCATGGACAGGAGTTTCATGTTTCTCGACGTGTCGACCGGAAAACGGGAGATATCCGGCTCGTCCGAATTGGGACAGGTGGCCTCCGACCTGCCTCTGGCGTTTCTCGCGGATCATTTCCGTCACGAGGAGATATTCGTTTCCGGGAGGAAATGCGCCCGGACGGATAAGCCGGACGGATATCTGTTCTACGACGGAAGGACGCCGGACGAGAGTTCGTCGATGCTCGTCCGGGGCGCGAAGGACGCCCTCGAACTTCACCTGAGATGGGCCAGGGAACTCTGGAAGATCGAAAGCGGCAGAGGGCCTGAACTCGTCCAGGATATACTGTACAAACGTTTCAAGCGCTCCGAGGAGATAAAGAACAAAGGGGTGTTTCTGGGGTGGGATTTCGATGGCAGACACGCGGTCGCGCTTCTAACGATAGACCGTTCGAAATCGGTCGTACAGGCGACGGATGAGCCGGATTCCAGCGCCTACGACATATTCAGAGAGTCAATGCGGAAGGTGTTCGGCAAGCTACTGTACGCCGATTTGAAGGACGGAGCGGCGTTCATACTGAAAGTCCCGGAGAACGGATGGAATGACTTGAAAAAAACTCTGACGGACGTGTTCAAGACCGCTCAGACAATCGCCCGGAACAAGACCGGGCTCCAGATCACTCTCGGAGCGGGCGCTCCGGTAGACGACGTCATAGACTGCGACAGGAGCTTCCGGGAGGCCCGCAGGGCCGCGTATATGTCTTTGTGGGGCGAAAACCCGACCTTGCCTCGTTACTGGGACGAGATGGGAGTTTACAGGATACTGGCGAGTGTGTATGAAAACAGGGAAGCGACGGATTTCCTGAACGAAAATCTGGGTCCTGTCATAAAGCAGAGCGCCAGGGCAAGAGCGCAGGATTCCCTTCTGGAGACGCTGTTCTGTCTCATCAGGAACAACTGGCAGATGAAACCGGTGGCGGCGGAAATGAACCTGCATTACAATACCGTAAAATACAGATACAGGAAGATCGCCGAGGCGTCGGGCATGGATCTGGAGTCGCGCGGCGTGAGACTGAGCATGGCGCTCGCGATGGAGCTGTACATGCTTCAG
>JAISWP010000195.1 GCA_031271065.1 Synergistaceae bacterium | reverse complement strand
TATGTTCCGTCCGCTGCCACGGTGGAGGCGGAGAGGACCGGCATCGTCACCGACAGCCCGGACATGGACGACGTGGGCGAAGGCGCCTACAGCATAGGCTTCACCCGCAGGAAGGCGGCGGACGGCAGGGAACTGGGACGCATCGAGATAGTGGTGGAGCGCACGGGCAGTACGGTCAAAGCCACAGGCCGCATACCGAACCTCTACGTCCGCTACCTCGTGGAGGAATCGCTGTGGAAGATACCCGGGGTCACGGATCTGGACCTTCGTTCCCTGGTCGTGGACAGAACATATAAGGTGAACCGGGGCGACAGTCTCTGGATCATCGCCCGGAAAGTCTACGGACAGGGTTCCTCCTGGACGCTGCTGGCAAAGGCGAACGACCTCAGGGACCCGAACAAGCTGCGGATAGGCCAGGAGCTGTCGCTGCCCCTGGGCGACGAATGGCTCCACACCGAGGAAAGCCTGCGATAACTTCAGCATAAAAAAACCGCGGCCGCGAGGCCGCTTTTTTATTGTTCCGCTTCGTTCCCTCCGAGCGCGCCCCGGCTGGTCAGTCTATACACTGCACGGCGACTTCGTTCGGCATCCCGAACGCCCTCGCGAACATGATCTCGCACTCCGGCAGGGATGAAGGGTCCAGACTGCGGGCGACGGCGTTCAAGCTGGTGAAAACCGCGCCTGTATCCCTGCAGCGAAGCAGAAATTCGTAAAGGGGCGCAAAGAGTTCTTTTTCGTTCGCCGCCGACGAGTTCATCGGAAGGACGCTCAGCCCGTCCGGCAGCGACTCGGTCAGCTCGGCGAAACGGACTCTCGCCTCGGCCTCGGAGGATCTCCTCAGGATCACTTCGACCGGAGGGAGAGTGGAGGGTATCTGCATCGTGGAGAACAGCTTCCACGACAGCTGAGGCATATACGGATACATGCCGAAGGTGTCGCTGCAATATTTGAAGCGCATGTCGTCCTGTATCCTGAGGCTCATATAATTGACGCGGCATCCCGGAGCGGCGAAACCGTTCGGACGGCATCCGGTGCGCCGCGCGAAATACTCTATAGCCCGCTTGATGTCCGCCTCGAGGGTGGTGTCTTTCATTTTTTCGAGGCGGTTCCGCCATTCCAGGGGATTCAGCCCATATATACCGCAGTCCTGACCCCGTTTCGACGCGTCCCTCAATATCCCGGGCGCGCTCGCGACTATCTCCTTCCCGTCCCCGATGATCCGGGAGAGGGGGGACCCGGCGCCGTCGGCGCCCATGGCAAAAAAGAAACTCGCCTCGATACCGAGTTCGTCGAAAATATCGAGCAGCCTGGGCACCCCGTCCCTGTAACCGCCGACAGTGTCGCTGTATATCCTGAGAGCCAGAATTTTCACGACGCCCGGGAAGTCATCGCAGCCGCCGTCAGTCCGTTACGGCTCCGCGCCGGCGGGGTTTTAGAAATACCTCCACTTTCGCCGGGGGGATATTGAGCAGCACAAAACGCGACCTCACTTTTCTGAAACCGGACGGTATAAAGGGCATCTCGCCTAAGAGAGCGTAAGTGAACTGGACGAAGATGCCCCCGAAGGAGAGTACACGGTCCGCCTCGGACATGATGGCGTGTGAAACGTCCTCCGGCAGCGATCGGAAGGGCAGGCTGGATATGATAGCCGACACTGGGGGATATCCGGCAAGACACTCCCCCATCTCCTCCGCGCCTCGGCACTTGACGTCCACTCCGGGAAAACGTTTCGCAAGGCACTCGGCGAGCGCCGGAGACTTTTCGATCACCACCAGCCTCTCCCGCGGAACTCCCCGGTCCAGAAGCGCCGCCGTGACCGGCCCCGTCCCTGCGCCTATCTCGACGCAGGCGCCCCGTTTTATCACGCTCCGGGAAAGCGCTCCCGCCATTTCCGATGCAAGAGCGGCTGAACTCGGACAGAGCGTCCCCATATCGCGCGGATTGCTTGCCAGTTCTTTGAGCATCAGCGCCTGCTGCTGGATGCTTTTTTTCTTCCTATTCACAAAACCGCTTAAATCCATGCCGCCGCCCATCTCCGCATCCAGTCTCTTTTCAACCGTTTCGCCCGCGCTTTACGGCATCTGCCATATTGGCGGCCAGCAGTCCGCACTGCTCGAAGTCCTGCTCTTTGGGGGCCGATTTTATGAGGATTTTCGGCTCGACGAGGGTCCATCCCCCGCCGCTTCTGCCGACAAACTCCGACAGCTCCCGCATGGACGCCTCGGCCCAGCTGAAAGTGCCGCAGAGCCCCACGTATCTGCCCTTCATGTTTTTGCTCTCCAGATGCCTTATCAGCGTCGACATGGGAGGAAACAGCTCCATGTTGTACGTGCAGCCCGCGAGTATCAGGCCGGCGTTTCTCCAGATATCGGCCGCCGCCGCAGACAGGTCGCTCCGGACCATATCGTAGACGGCGACGCGGGATACACCTCTTTCGGCCAGGGCGGCCGCTATGGCGCCGGCAGCCGCCTTGGTATTTCCGTACATAGAGCCGTAAGCCACCACCACCCCATCCTCGGTCTCCTGCCTGCTCCACTTTTCGTAGAGTGATATGACGCGTTCCGGGTCCGAACGCCATATAGGACCGTGAGCCGGGCAGATCATACCGACGTCCAAAGACCTCACCTTGGCGAGTGCTTTCAGCGCGGAGGCGGAAAAACGCCCCACTATGTTCACGTAGTAACGCATCATCTCCGATTCGACGAGTCCCATATCCGCCTGATCATCGAACACGCCGCCCTCGGTCGCCCCAAAACCGCCGAAGATGTCGCTCGAGAACAGTATGCGGTCGGAGACGTCATACGCAACCATGCTCTCCGGCCAGTGGACCATCGGGGTCAGGGCGAAGGCGAATCTGCGCCCGCCCAGATCGACGGTCTCCCCCTCCCTGACCGTGATCACATTTTCCTCTATGCCGAAAAAGTTTTTCATCATCTCAGCGGTTTTGGCGTTGCCGATGAATTTTATCCCTGGGAAAAGATTCCTCAGCGCAGAGAGGGAACCCGAGTGATCCGGCTCCATGTGGTTCACTATCGCGTAATCGGGCGCGCGCCCCTCCAGGAGATAGTATATTTTCTTTAAGAAATCGTCCGAGAAGGAGCTTTTCACCGTGTCGATCAGTATGTTCTTCTCTCCGCGAAGCAGATACGAGTTGTAGGCCACTCCGTGCGGAAGACTCCAAAGACCTTCGAATCTATCTGTTTCCCTGTCGTTCTCTCCGATCCAGAATATCGAATCGGTTATTCCCTCTATACCGCTCGTGACTGACATAACACCTTAACGATCCTTCCCCGCTCCGTGGCGGTCGCTGCCGTACGTCGACGCGGCAGACTCTTTCTGAGAGGGAACGGACAGGTTTTTCTGCAGTTCCTCCAGAAGTTTCATTTTCTTCTTGTCCTCATCGCTGCCGGAGTCCTCGCGTCTGTCGAACCTGCCCTCTATCATGAGCATCTCGACCAATTTTTCATCCTCTTTTATCGCTTTAGCGAGATCCCGCGCGTGCATGTCCGCATGAGGATGATCGCGCAGATAAGCGCGGGCTTTTTCATACACCATATCCAGCAGTTTGCCGCACGCTGGACACACCTTGCCCGACGAGGCGCCGAATATCTTTCCGCATACGGTGCAGGCCGTCATCTCCATCACACATACCTCCTGTAGGATGTTGCGCTGCATTATAATTATAATATATACGATAATTTGCGCTGTTCCAAGGGGGGGATTTTGCTGTATAGATACAGATCAGACGCGGTGACGCCGCGCCGCAGGACAACGCGGGCCCCGGAAAAACGCATCTCCGGTATTCCATTGTGTTGACTTGCCATATATAATTAAAAACGTGCGTGAACTTTAAAAAGGAGGCAAATGATGAACACAACCGTAATAGACCACATCGGAATAGCGGTCAGAAGCATCGACGAATCGCTCGGGTTCTGGGAGACGACGCTGGGAATAAAATGCACCGGCAGGGAGACCGTGGAAGATCAAAAGGTCACCACCGCTTTCCTTCCCATCAGAGACACGGAAGTGGAGCTTCTCGAACCGACATCCGACGACAGCACCATAGCGAAGTACATCGAAAAGAGGGGCGAGGGCATACACCACATAGCTATCCGCGTGGACGACCTCGAATCCTGTCTGGCCGAACTCAGGGCAAACGGGGTCCGGCTCATAGACGAGACGCCGAGAGCCGGGGCCGGCGGAGCCATGATAGCTTTCGTCCACCCCAAAGCAACAGGCGGTATACTGCTCGAACTGAGCCAGCGTTAGCTGGTCAACTATAAGGAGGCTAAAAAGGTATGGCGGATCGCACGATCGATCAGCTCTGCGAGAAACTTCTCGAGCGCCGGGAGAAGGCTTCGCAGGGAGGCGGGGAGAAATCCATCGCCAAGCAGCACGAAAAGGGCAAGCTCACTGCCAGGGAGAGGATTGCCAGAATCCTGGACCCGGGGAGTTTCGTCGAACTCGACGAATTTGTAGAGCATCGCTGTTCGAATTTCGGCATGGACAAGACAGTGTTCCCCGGAGACGGTGTCGTCACAGGGTACGGGATGGTCGACGGCAGGACCGTCTACGTTTACAGCCAGGACTTCACGGTCATAGGCGGTTCTCTGGGCGAAGCCCACGCCAAAAAGATATGCAAGGTCCTCGACATGGCAATGCAGAACGGATGCCCCTGCGTAGGGATAAACGACTCGGGCGGGGCTCGAATCCAGGAGGCGGTGGACGCGCTGTCCGGATACGGCAATATCTTCTTCCGCAACGTCAAAGCCTCCGGCGTCGTGCCGCAGCTCTCGATCGTAGCGGGGCCCTGCGCCGGAGGAGCGGTATACAGCCCCGCGCTGACGGACTTCGTTTACATGGTGGACAAGATAGGCATAATGCATATCACGGGCCCCCAGGTAATAAAGGCCGTGACCGGGGAGGACGTGACCAGCGAACAGATAGGCGGAGCGAAAGCCCACAACCAGACCTCGGGAGTCGCCCACTTTTTCGCGTCCAGCGAGGACGAGTGCTGCGCGCAGATTCGAAAGACACTCTCATACCTGCCCTCTAACAATCTGGAGGAACCGCCGTTCAAGGAGACCGGCGACGACCCGTCGAGGCTCGACATGACGCTGCGGGAGATAGTACCCGCCAATCCTAACAAGGGTTATGACGTCAGGGACGTGATAAAGCGTGTGGCGGACGACGGAGACTTTTTCGAGGTGCAGCCTCTCCACGCTCAGAACATAGTCACCGGTTTTGCCAGGATCGGCGGACATTCCATCGGCATAATAGCGAACCAGGCGAAGATAATGGCAGGATGCCTCGACATCGACGCGTCATGCAAGGCCGCGCGCCACATACGTATCTGCGACGCGTTCAACGTCCCCATTGTCACATTCGAGGATGTTCCGGGCTACCTTCCGGGACTCAACCAGGAGATGGGCGGCATCATCAAGCACGGTGCCAAACTTCTCTACGCGTACAGCGAGGCGACTGCCCCCAAAATAACCGTGGTCCTGCGCAAGGCCTATGGAGGCTCTTATCTCGGAATGTGCAGCAAGGACCTGGGCGCCGACGTCGTACTGGCATGGCCGCAGGCCGAGATAGCCGTCATGGGCGCTGAAGGCGCGGCCAACATCATATTCCGCAGGGAGATAGAAGCGTCGGCGAACAAAGAGGAAACCCGAGCCGAGAAGATCGACGAGTACAGGGAGGCGTTCGCGAACCCCTATGCGGCCGCGGCCCGCGGTTTCGTCGATCGGGTGATCCTGCCGGAGGAGACCCGTTACGCTCTCTATCAGGCCCTCGTCATGACCTCGAACAAGAGCGAGATGCGTCCGCGCCGCAAACACGGCGTCATGCCGGGTTAGGAGGCTGCGGGATGAAGTCCGCGAGCATAGTCAGTTATTTTATCGGGGCAAAGGGCGGACTGCTGATGTCCGTGATAGCCTTCAGCATCGTATTCCTTGTAATAGCGGCGCTGATGCTGCTCATGATGGCCCTGAAACATTTCTCCGGATGGGTCAATGTCATGAGCGCGGCCCAGGAGATCATGAAAAAGCAATCGAAGCCCGATGCGGCGCCAGAAGAGCCCGCGCCTGCGTCCGCCCCGCCCGCGCCCCTGGCATCAGCTCAGGCATCTTTCGACGGCGAGGACGAACTGATCGCGGTGCTCACAGCCGCTGTGACCGCGGCGTGCGGAGACGGAACCAGGGTACTCGGATACGCCCCGGCCGCGGTCCGGGGAAGTTCGCCGCGGCCGGCCTCAGCCTGGAGGATGACGGGCATACTTCAGAACAGCC
>JAISWP010000132.1 GCA_031271065.1 Synergistaceae bacterium | reverse complement strand
GTTGTGGTATCATAGACAAAACGGACAAGATTGTTTTATCGCGGTAAACATATATCTTTTTATCGTTTTACTGTCGTTCGGGGGCGTAAAGGTGAAGTTCGATCCATTTACCTACAGGTATTCTTCATGCAGAAATCTCGTTTATGGATCCCGCGGCATGACGGCGACCTCGAATCCTCTCGCCGCCGCGGCGGGCATGGATATGCTGAAAAAGGGCGGTAACGCTGTGGACGCCGCGATAGCGACGGCCGCCGCGCTCTCTGTCGTGGAGCCTGTTTCCAACGGGATAGGCAGCGACGCCTTCGCTATGGTGTGGTCCGGCGGCAGGCTGCGCGGCATAAACGGCAGCGGGCGTTCGCCGTTCTCTCTCGGCGCGGACCGTCTTAGGGACGCAGGTCTGAGCGGCGTGTCCCCTTTTGGCTGGACCTCTGTGACGACGCCGGGGGCTCCGGGGACGTGGGCGGAGTTGTCGGAATCCCTAGGACGCCTCAGCCTTGCCGAAGTTCTCGCGCCCGCCGTCGAATACGCGCGCGGGGGATACGCGGTCTCAGTGAACGTGTCGAGAATGTGGAAAAGGGCGCTTCGCTCGTTCGCCCATCTGGAAGGGCCGCTCCATTCGGGGTGGTTCGCGGCGTTCTGTCCCGACGGACGCGCCCCCGAGCCCGGCGATAAATTCGCGTCGGAGGACATGGCCCGCACTCTCGAGGCCATTGGAGCGACCGGCGCACGGGATTTTTACTCGGGAGACATCGCGGGAAAGATATTGTCCTTCTCACGGGATACCGGGGGGTTCTTTTCGAAGGAGGACCTGGAGTCGTTCTCCCCTGAGTGGACGGACCCCATACATATCGGTTACAAGGGCTGGGACGTGTGGGAGATGCCCCCGAACGGGCAGGGCATAACGGCCCTTATTGCCCTGGGCATACTCCGCGGGTTCGACCTGTCGTCCCACGACTCCCCCGACGCCGTGCATAAGCAGATAGAGGCGCTCAAGCTGGCGTTCGCCGACGCTGAAAGATACGTGGCGGACCCGGATTTCGCGAAAGTTCCGGTGGAGGAGCTGCTGTCGGAAAGTTATCTGGCCGCGAGGCGCGGCAAAATCGGAGACTTGGCTTGCGCGCCGGAAGCGGGCGACCCGTATTCGGGCGGCACAGTATATCTTTGTACGGCGGACGGGGAGGGCAATATGGTCTCGTACATACAGAGCAATTTCAGAGGTTTCGGTTCCGGCGTCGTCGTCCCCGGGACCGGCATATCGCTGAACAACAGAGGGCTCTGTTTTTCGGCGGCGCCCGGGCATCCCAACGAACTCGCCGGGGGAAAGCGCCCGTACAACACCATAATCCCGGGTTTCATCACAAAGGACGGTTCCCCGGTGGGTCCGTTCGGCGTCATGGGGGGTTATATGCAGCCCCAGGGACACGTCCAGGTGGTGGTGAACTGCGTCGACTTCGGAATGAATCCCCAGGAGGCTCTGGACGCCCCCAGGTGGCAGTGGACCGGCGGGCTCGGCGTCTCATTCGAACCGGGGTTCGCAAATTCGGCGGTGCAGAGCCTGGAGCGTTCGGGACATTCGGTGTCGATCGCCTCCGATCCCTACGGCTTCGGCAGGGGAGAGATCATCCGGAGGACCGAAAAAGGCTGTCTGGTGGGGGCGACGGAACCGAGGACCGACGGATCGGTGGAAGCGTGGTAAAAAATTTTAATTTTAATTTACGATATATTTCGTAATATTTTGGTATTTTTTCTGATTTTTTATATTTGGCACTTGATATTTCTTGACAAGATTACTGCATCGTGGTTATATCCATAGTACAGTACAATAAGCTGCAGGGGTTCACCGGGACCGGAGGGGGCCAGTATGGCGTTATTTGGAGGGAAAGAGGGAAAAACCCGCGGGGGCCTCTTTATCTTTGGAGGAGTGATGCAGTACGTCGTGCTCTCCAGACAGAGCGGAAAGACGTATCGCCTCGAAGAGTGCATAGACGCTCCCTATGATACAGGATCTGCCGGCGGTGAAGTTTTCGCCAATCAGGAGGCTATAGAGGATAATTTAAAAGTCCTGAGGAAACAGGCGGGAAAGAAGTGGGCCGATCGCGTGTACGCGGGCATCCAGTCCAAGGATGTTCTGCTGCGTACCGTCGAGCTGCCCCAGATGGATATCGGCGATATAAAAGAATCATTCAGGTTCGAGTTCGATAAGTTCTTCCCGATCCCTGTCGACGAGGCCATTTATGACGTGGCCCTGATAGACAGGCCCGGAACGGAGGACGACGTGGTCGCCGGCGCGATCACCCAGTGCATAGCTTCGGCGGTGCGGGTAGCCACCGTCGAAAACCTCATGATGGCGGCTTTCAAGCACGGCCTCAGACTGAGCGGAGTGGAGCCGGCTCCTGTCGCCATGCTGAGGTGTCTCATGGGTCCGGGATATCCGTCCGGTTTCAACGTGTACGCCCTCGCCGGTCTCGTCAGCAGCATCATAGTGGCGTCTTACCGGGACAACGGCATTGTATACAGGAACACGACACAGGCTTTCGCGGCCGACGACCCTTCCGGGAGGAACGTGGCTAATTTCACACGCGACCTGCAGGCCACGATAAAGTTCGCCACGACCCAGATGAGAGGTTTTGTCGCCGATAAAGTGTATTTGGGCGGTTACGGCCTCACCCACTCCCAGTCGCTTAAGACGAGCGTCGAGGACATGGTCAATTCTCCTGTCGAGACCGTCAACCCGTGGGAGATGTGGACCATAGGGAACCAGCCCAAGCAGACTTATGGCTGGGAAGTGGCTTTGGGCCTGGCGCTCCGGCCGTCGGAGGTGAAGTAAGGGATGCAGGTTTTATTCGATTTAAGGCCCCCTCATCTGGTCGCGCTCCAGTCCCAGAGGGTGGATATCGCCAGAGTTCTCAGTCTGCTGCTTTTCCTGCTCTTTATAATTTCGTCGATCTACAATATAGGTTTTACCGCGCTGAATTATTTCAGGGTGCGCACGGAACTCACCGCGGCGACCGGGGAGCAGATGTCGGTGCGCGACCAGCTTGCCGGAATAGTGGCCAACGTCAAGAGGATGCAGGCGCTGAAGACCCGCGTGGTGGCGTATCTCGAATTCACGAGGGAGGAGCTCCCCGCGGTCGAATTCATGAGGGCGCTGGAGGACGCGGTCCCTCAGGGGCTCAAGATATCGAGCCTCGAGGTCAGGCCGGGCAGTGTCTTGATGATCGGCTCCGCCGTGACGGACGCGGAGATAATATCCTTCGCCGCTAAGATGGACGCCATGAAATATATCGTGACGAAGGTGGACTCGCCAGTGACCACAAAGTCAGTGCTGGGTTCGAGGCCGGTATCCGATTTTCAGGTGAGCTGCAGCATAAGAAAGATGCTCGATATAGCAGCCGACGATCCCAGTCAGCAAACGGCCTCGCCGATCCCCGCGGAAGGGGGGAACTGACGGTGACGCCTGAAAAACAGCAGAAGATGTACGGGGTGCTGATGTTCTTCTCCGTGGTGCTCCTCCTCGCGGCGCAGTTCGTCCTGCAGCATACCCTGCGAGGCGCCAGCGAACAGCTGATATCTCTCCAGTCGTCTTTAGCCCAGGATCAGAAGCAGCTCGGCGCTCAGCGCTCCCTCTCCGAGCGGTACGCGGTTTTCGAGCGGCTCGCGACCGGCCAGGGCGGGACCGAGAGGCAGTTTCCGCTGAACGGACGGGAGCTCTTCACCGCTCTTGCGGCTGTGCTCACCAATTATCAGATAGAATTCACCAACACCAGCCCGAACCGAGAGGTGCAGCCCGGCGGCAATTTCGTGCTGACGATACGGTTCAAGGGGCCGTATTACAACGTCATTAAGGCGCTTGCGGCAATACGCGAAAGCCACTATATAATGAGAATGTCGGAACTGAGGCTGAACGCCGTCGGGGGCGGGGTCGTAGAGGGCAACATGAGCATCGTCAGCACGGCTCAAAGCTAGGGGAGGTCATTTTTTATGGCTGAAGCGAAAAAAACGGCTCCCGTATCCAGAAGCAAACAGATGCGGGGCGGAGGGGAGCCCAGCTCCAAAAAACTTCTTCGCATAGTGCTTCTCGTGGCATGCTGTGCCGGAAGCGTGTATTTTTTCTGGACGACCATGCAATTGCTCGATCAAAACGAAGCGGCCATGCAGGACGCTCAGATGGAGGTGAGGGTGCCCGACCCGGTTGCGGAAAAAGAGAAGAAGGACATAGAAGAGGCCGAGCAGGGCCTTTCCAGTCTCACCAGGGCGTCCAGCCAGGCCATGAGGGTCGCTTTTCTCGCCGAGGTCCAGAGCAAATTCCCGCTCGATATTCCTATGGCCCTGGTCCCGTCGGTCGCGCCGTCTCCGGGATCTGATATAGTGATAGAACCGGATCCGCCCATGGTCACAGTGGTCGCCATTATGATCACGGACGCCGACAGGGCGGCCATCGTCAGCATAGACGGCGAGGACGGAGTTTTAGTGAGACAGGGCACGAAATTCTCGGGCGGCTCGGCGAGAATAACCAAAATAGATGCGAGGAGTGTGACTTTCACATGGATGAGAAAAAGTTATCAGGTCTCGTTGTGACGAGGTCCGGCATAAGCGGACGTTTTTCTCCTGAGCTTTATCTCTTGCCGGCCATTGTCATTGTATTTTTTTTGAGCCTCATCCTCCCGGGGCCTCTCGAGGCGGCTAAAAGGGACGTTCCTCCGGGATTGACCATGAATACGAAAATAACCCCTGTCCTGGCGGCCGTCCAGGTCACGCAGGGGGGCGGCGTTTCTCTCGTCGTCAGAGTCCGCGGGTACGAGCTTCCTCTGCCCCGGGCGGCGTCGGCTCCGGGAGAGGCCAAACTGGTGCTTCACTGGGACGGAGTGAGGTTCCCTCAGTCGGCGGACAAGCGCGACTGGTGGGCCGGTTACGACTGGGACGTGTTCGCCCCGACCCCTCCCGCCACCGATTCGTGGTGGAAGCAGTACGATTTACCCCTGCTCACGAGGATCAACGTCGACCCGGTGGACGCGGACAGCATGAGGATGACATTCACGTCGAGCCAGCCCCTTGTGGTCGACAGGATACAGGGCGTCGCCGGGGTGGACGAGATGGTGATAATGCTCAAGGTGTACGCGCCGGAAAAGCCCGCGCCCGCGCCTGAAAAACCCGTGCAGTACCCCAAAGGCGATCCGATGGGCATCACGTCTCCCGTCACCCTCGAACTGCGTGACGCCGATATCAAGTCGGTATTCAGGATGCTCGCCGACATGCAGAAGCTGAACCTGCTTCTGGACAAATCGGTTCCCGATATGCCGGTCACATTTTCTTTCAAGGGAGTGCCATACAATACGGCCTTCTCGTATCTTCTCAGGAACTCCGGGCTCAGCTACAAGGTCGTGGACGGAATGCTGGTGGTAGGCGCCGCCGAGAGCCTGGGGCAGACGCTCGGCACGGAGATCGTGAGGGCCTACAGCCTGTCGTACGCCATCGACGAATCCGGAAATGTGAGAAGTGATCTGACGGCCACACTGACGGGGCTCATATCTCTCTCCAAACCCCCCTCTCTCGACGCCAGGAACCGTCAGCTGTATGTGACCGCCACCGAGGAACAGCACAGGGAAGTGGCGGAACTCCTGGAGAAGCTCGATCATCCGGGGCGTCAGGTGATGCTGGAGGCGAGGATTTTCGAGGTGACGGACGGCGGCTATCAGGACCTGCAAAGCCTGATGACCGCTGTGTACAATCACTGGATAGCCAGCTTTACCGGCAGCGGCGGGCTCAACGCCGGTTACAATTACTCCACGAACGGCTTCGAGTGGGACGACTGGTCTCTGCCGGTCGGAGGGTCCATAGGAGGGAGCCCGATTCTCGAAACGGTAAACAGCATGAAGTTATTGTCCGCCGGTCTCAGCACCATGGAGCAGCAGGGCAAGGGCAAGAACCTGGCGAATCCCAGCGTGATAACGCTGGACGGTCAGGAGGCGGATATCAACCTCTCCACTACGACCAGCTACGCCAGCGGCATTGATTCTAACGGAAATGTGACCATTGCTCAGGTGTCCTACGGGCCCCATATAAATTTCCTCCCGGTCATAGGCAGGGACGGATTCGTCACGATAAAGATACAGATAGAGGCCGCCATTCTGGTCGGTATGAGGCAGGCCGGTATGGGCGCTCAGACTCCTGAAGTAGCGAACCGCAGCGTGGAGACCACGGTCCGGGTGCGAAACGGGGAGCCCTTCGTGGTCGGAGGCCTGTATCAGGACATAAAGACTCAGGAACGCCGCAGGCTCCCCGTGATAGGATATATTCCCCTTCTGGGAGATCTGCTCACCTACAGGCACGACGAGAGAAACAAGAACGAGGTCGCGATGATAGTCATCCCGTACATACTCGATGTACCGGACGACAAGATGGACACCTTCGACTTGAGAAAAACATCTTTCCAATAAGTGGATTTTAAAAAAAAAGCGCCCCGGGGATAATCCCGGGGCGCTTTCTGCGGAACCCTTCATACCTCTGATTTTAGATCAGCCGGCGTCCGGCAGGTTCGACGCGAAACCGCGGCTCTCGTTCGGGCGCCGCGGATGTTTATGAACCGACGAGCTTCCGGTCAAAAGTTATACATTTATCCCTCTTCCCGGTGTATAATTTTAAATAAATTTCCTGAAATGTTTTTTTAAGCTCATTAATTTTAAAAAAAATGGTAATATATTACGCGGCACAGAGGGTGGGGGTATATCCATGAAGAGCGCGTCCGCAATCAGCTATGAAATAGAGGATTGGAAAGAGACAGCCGCGAGCCTGTCAGATACGATAAGAAAAAAACTCCCGCTGCGGCGCAATTCAATAGGAGTTCTCTTTTGCGACGCCGATACCGACGGGGCGTCTCTTTCCGGGGAGCTGAAGCGTCTTTTGGACATGGACGTCGTCGGAATGACCACGCTTGCGCCTATCGACGAGGATGGACGCCATGAATCGGCGGTGGTCCTCTCCGTCCTCACGGCGGACGACTGCGAATTTACGACCGCCGTCTCGGAACCGCTCTCGGAAGGCGCCGAAGATACCCCGCGCCGCATAGCCGACGCGTACAGAAGGACAGCGTCCCCTTCGGGCCCCCCGAAGCTCGTTTTCATCTGCTGCCCCTACGGGATGCCTTTTTCCGGCGACCTGTACCCCGACGTCTTGTCCTCGCTCTATGCCGGGACGCCCCTGATGGGAGGGGTAGCTTCCGACGATTACGACTACGAACGCGCCAGAGTATTCTGTTCGGGCAGAGAGTACAAGGACAGATTAGCCGCTTTCGGAATTGCCGGACACGTCAAACCGGCTTTCGTCCTCCGCCATGTGACCTCGAAATTCGCCGAGCGCATCAGGCGCGTGGTAAATGCCGACGGTAACGTCGTCTACCAGGTGGGAGACGAGACTTTAGTTCAGTATCTCGAAGGTTTCGGCCTCAGGACCGATGTGGAGGACCCCCTCATCGCCTTCACCTCTTACCCGATGATGCTCACTATGGACGGCGGCGGAGAGACTCCCCTGATGCGCCACATATTGAGCCTGGATCACGAGACCGGTTCGGGAACTTTTTTCGGAAACGTGCCGACCGGGTCGCTCGCCAATATCTGTCTGGTCAGCAGCGGCGATATCATGGCCTCGTGCGGGGAGTCGATGAATTCGCTTTTGGAGATATACGCCGGCGAGAAGGAATACGAGTATTCCGCGATATTCTGCATATCCTGCAGCGGAAGGGCAATGATACTGGGGAAAGATTCCGAGGCCGAGGGGCGCGTCATCTCATCTCTCCTGCCGGAGGGCCTGCCGCTCACCGGCGCCTATTGTCTCGGAGAAATCTGTCCGGCCCGTTACGGGGAGGACGACGTGTCAAACAGGTTTCACAACTGCTCCATAACTTTTTGCATGTTATAGAAGGATAAAACGGGACGTATGACAGTGACGCAGCCGGACGGCGAAGCATCCGCGGAAAAGGAATACAGACGCCTGGAAAGGCAGTATAAGAAGCTCGAAAGGGACTATCGCGCTCTGGTCGTCATGCACGAACAGACGGAGAGGCTCCGCAACGCCAATGAAGCGGCGAGAGATCTGTCGAATTTTTACACCCGCCTTCTGCTCAGGAATACCCCGGGAGTGACGCTGATGTTCGACGGCGTGATGAACTTTGTCCTCGGCAGCGAGA
>JAISWP010000117.1 GCA_031271065.1 Synergistaceae bacterium | reverse complement strand
ATACCGCGCAAATCCGTTCGAACATCATGCCAAGCCCCCCTTTTATAAACTAAAGTCACGATTAAACGTGGTTGATTTTATACCCCATGTATCATTGTTTGTCAAGCAGAAACTTAAACTTAAATTTAAATTCAGGGAACGGAGAATACTTGTGCTATGCGGACACTGCCTATATAATCTTCGAATAAGCTCTGGCTTATCCGCGTAAAAAGGGGCATGAGTATGCTTAAATACATCATAAGGCGCCTTTTTGTAAGTTTGATAACTATTTTTACAGTCATCACGATCATATTTTTCCTAATACGAATGTTACCCGGCGATCCGTTCACCAGCGAACGGGACGTACCCGTCGCGGTGAGAGCCAACATGCTGGCGAGTTTCGGGCTGGACAGGCCCCTCCATCAGCAATACTTCATATACCTGAAAAACCTCGTCACCAAGGGGGACATGGGGCCGTCCATGAAACTGCGCTCCCGTATGGTGCGCGACATAATAGCCTATTCGTTCCCGGCCTCCGCGAAGATAGGCTTCCTCGTGGTACTGGCTTCTCTGGCGGCCGGAGTCAACATAGGGGTGGCCGCCGCCATGCACCAGGGCAGAAAACTCGACCGGTTCATGATGATAATCGCCACCCTCGGAGTTACCATACCCAGCTTCGTGCTGGCCAACCTGATGATCCTGTTCTTCTCGATCAAGCTGAAAATACTGCCCCCAACGGGCTACGGGGAAACCCGCCACCTAATCCTGCCGGTCATAGCCCTCGCCGGATACTTCACCGCGTTCATAGCGCGCCTCACCCGCAGCAAATACCTCGAGGTGATACAGCAGGACTACATCAGGACCGCGAGAGCCAAGGGGCTCACCTGGCGATCCGTGGTGTTCAAGCACGCCATGAAGAACTCGATGATACCGGTGGTGACATACCTCGGACCGCTCATAGCCAACGTGGTCACTGGAAGTTTCGTCATAGAGACGATATTCGCCATCCCGGGCCTGGGACGCGAGTTCGTCATGTCCGTGAGCAACAGGGACTACACCCTCGTCCTGGGGGTATCCATCTTCTACAGCTCGTTCGTCATCCTCTGCAACTTTCTGGTCGACGTCCTTTACGTGCTGGTGGATCCCAGGATAAAACTCGAGGATCCGGAGGGCTGATATGCCGGAATACGAACGCGTAAACGCCGATATGTTCGAACGGATAGACGCAGCGGAGATCCTGCCCGACGAGGCGGCGAGGCCCAACGTGACCTACTGGCAGGACACCTGGAGGCGGCTCAAAGGGAACAAGCCGGCGGTGGCGTCGCTGGGAGCGATCACCCTGATAGTGGCCTGCACCGTGTTTATCCCTATGATAAAACCCGATTACTACACAAACCACTTCGAGATATCGAACCGGTGGCCCGGCGCCGCGTACTGGTTCGGCACGGACAACTTCGGACGCGACATATTCACCCGCATCTGGTTCGGCGCGAGATACTCCCTGATAATAGCCTTCGCGGCGAGTTTCCTCAACCTGGTGATAGGGATCGTATACGGCGGCGTCTCCGGGTTCGCCGGAGGCAAGACCGATCTTCTCATGATGAGGATAGTGGACGTCATCTACTCCATTCCAAGGACCATCTACGTCATACTGTTCATGGTGTTCCTCGGTCCGGGCCTTCACAGCATAATTTTCGCGCTGGCGGTGGCCTATTGGCTTCCTATGGCCCGTCTCGTGCGGGGGGAGATGCTCCAGCTCAAAGAGCAGGAGTTCATCCTGGCGGCGAGAGTGCTGGGAGCGTCCAGCGTCCGCATACTCTTCCGGCATCTCATTCCAAACTGCATGGGACAGATAATAGTCATGATGACTCTGTCGATACCCGACGCCATATTCACTGAGGCGTTCCTGAGTTTCATAGGGCTCGGCATACCGGTGCCGAGAGCGTCCTGGGGGACCCTTGCATCCGAGAGCATACAATACATGCGGGTTGCCCCATACCAGCTCCTGTTCCCGTCGCTGGCGATATGCCTCACCATGCTCGCCTTCAATGTACTGGGAGACGGGCTGCGCGACGCGCTTGACCCGAAGATGAGGGACTGATTCAATGGCGAAGGAACGGCTGCTGGAAATACGCAATCTCCGAACATCCTTCTTCACTCACGTGGGAGAGGTGAAGGCGGTCGACGACGTATCGATATACATCGACAGAGGCGAGACTCTCGGCATAGTCGGAGAGAGCGGCAGCGGAAAGAGCGTGGCCATGCTGTCCACTATGGGACTTCTCTCGGAAAACGGGCGGGTCGTCTCGGGGGAAATACTCTTCTCCGGCCGCAACCTGGCGCAGTTAGGCGAGCGCGAGATGGAGAGCGTCAGAGGCAGCGAGATAGGCATGATATTCCAGGATCCCATGACGTCGCTGAACCCTGTATTCACCATCGGCGGCCAGATAACCGAGACACTGGTCAAACACAGAAAGCTCCCCAAGACGGAGGCGAAACGCAGGGCTCTCGAGATATTGGCCTCTGTCATGATACCGTCGCCGGACCGCAGGATAAACCAGTATCCCCACGAATTCTCGGGAGGCATGAGACAGCGCGTCATGATAGCCATAGCGATCTGCTGCGACCCGGACCTCCTCATAGCCGACGAGCCCACTACAGCTCTCGACGTTACGATACAGGCGCAGATACTCGAACTGATGAAGGAACTCAAAAGCAGGCTCGGGACGTCGATAATTCTGATAACCCACGACCTGGGCGTCGTCGCCGGCATGTGCGACAGGGTGAATGTGATGTACGCGGGGCGCATAGCCGAGAGCGGGACTGTCCGCGACATATTCCGCAGACCGAGGCATCCTTACACCCTGGGGCTTTTGAAAAGCGTCCCGAACCCGAACAGAATGCAAAAAGAGCGTCTCGTACCCATAAAAGGGCATCCGCCGGACCTGCTCAAGCCCCCGGCGGGATGCGCGTTTGCCGCGAGGTGCACTTACGCCATGAAAATATGCGTAAACGCGCGTCCTCCCGTGTTCGACGTAGCAGAGGGACACCAATCCGCCTGTTTCCTCAACCATCCCGACGCCCCGAGCGTCTCTATGTGAGGTGGGAGAGGATATGCCGATGCTGGAAATCCAGAGACTGAAAAAATATTTTCCCGTACACCGGGGATTTTTCGGGGGAAAAGTCCAGTACGTCAAGGCGGTGGACGACGTGTCCTTCGCCGTGGAACGGGGGGAAACCCTCGGTCTTGTCGGCGAATCCGGGTGCGGCAAGACGACGGTGGGGCGCACCATAGTCAGGCTGTACAGTCCCACGGAGGGCAGGATAATATTCAACGGAACGGACATATCGTCCCTGCCCGGCAGGGAGATGACGCCGTACCGCAAGGAACTCCAGATGATATTTCAGGATCCGTTCTCGTCGCTGGACTCGAGGATGACGGTGGGCGACATAGTCGGCGAGGCCATAGACATACACGGGCTCGCTCGGGGCGCGGAGAGGACGGAGCGGATACTCGCCATGCTGAACCGGGTCGGCCTCAGGAAGTGGCACATAAACCGTTATCCTCACGAGTTCTCAGGCGGACAGCGCCAGAGGATAGGGATAGCGAGAGCCCTCGTCGTAGAACCTTCGTTCATCGTGTGCGACGAGCCGATCTCAGCCCTGGACGTGTCCATTCAGGCCCAGGTGATAAACATGCTGGAGGAACTTCAGGAGAAGATGGGGCTGACGTATCTTTTCATAGCTCACGATCTTTCCATGGTCAAGCACATTTCGACCCGAATAGGGGTGATGTACCTGGGAGGACTCGTGGAGCTGGCGTCAAGCGGCGAGCTTTATAAAAATCCTCTGCACCCCTACACTCGCTCGCTTCTGTCCGCCATGCCCATTCCCGATCCCGACGAATCGGCCCGGTCGCAGAGGATGATCCTCAAGGGAGAGATACCCTCCCCCATAGACACTCCGCCTGGCTGTAAATTCAAGACACGATGCCCCCGCGTCGAGGCCGGGTGCCAGGACGAATATCCCGAGTTCAGGGAAGCGGCCCCGGGGCATTTCGTGGCCTGCCATTTCATCTGACGTGCGCAGCCGCCTTACAATTCCGCCCGCAAAGAGCGTGCGTGGAGATATATATACAGATATACGAAACGCAATCAAATAGGAGGAGTGTATGTCAATGAAAAAAATCTGCTTTATCCTTGCCGCGCTGCTGTTGTGTCTCGCCTCTGTTACGGCCCCTGCCGAATCCGCGGAGAAGATCCTGCGGACGAACTTCGTCTCCGATCCGGTCACCATCGACCCTTCGCTCACCACCGAGATAAGCTCGGCGCAGGTGATCATGAACTGCTTTGAGGGGCTCATGGGCTACGATAAGGACGGCAGGCTGGTCCCGGCGGCGGCCGAGAGTTACACCATGTCCGACGACGGACTCGTCTACACTTTCAAGCTCCGCGAGGACAGGGTATGGTCCAACGGAGACCCGGTGCTGGCCAGCGACTTCGAGTTCGCCTGGAAACGCATCCTTACGCCGGAAACCGCCGGAGATTACGCTACGGAACTCTACTACATCAAAAACGGGCGGGCCTACAACTCAGGCGAGGCGGAAGCTTCCGACGTGGGAGTGAAAGCCCTGGACGAGAGGACTCTCGAAGTGACCCTCGAAAGCCCCACCGGATATTTCCTCGAACTCACGACGGTGTTTTTCTACATGCCGGAGAACGAGAAGGTCGTCTCGGCCAATCCCGAGTGGACGCTGGACGCGGCCACCTACGTGGGCAACGGTCCCTTTAAACTCCGGGAGTGGCGTCCAAAGGACCGCATAATAATCGAGAGGAACGACAAATACAACGGCGCCGACAAGGCGAAACTCGACGCGATAGAGTTCAGGATCCTGCCGGACCCCAATTCCACCCTCTCGACCTATGAGGCGGGAGACCTGGACGTAGTGGACAGCAACGTCCCTGCCGCCATGATACCGACTCTCATAGAGGAGGGCAAAGCTCAGACGGTGCCGTACCTGGCGTCGGTGTGGATGCACTTCAACGTCTCCGACAACGCGATGGAGTACGATCCGGTACAGGCCAAAGCCACTCTGGACCCGAGAGTGCGCAGGGCGCTCAACCTGGCCGTAGACCGCACGGTATTGGTGAAGAACATCAGCAGAGCCGGAGAAAAACCGGCTACGTCCTTCGTGCCCTACGGGATCATAGGCAGGGACGGCAAAGACTACAAGACCAAGGACTATTTCAAGCCCGAGGGCGATGTGGCGGAAGCCAAGCGTCTCCTGGCTGAGGCCGGCTATCCCGACGGCAAGGG
>JAISWP010000107.1 GCA_031271065.1 Synergistaceae bacterium | reverse complement strand
GCGAGCTTTTTGAGATGAGCTTTGCCCTCTTCGACCGCGTCCTGCAGGAAATTGTATTTATCGACGCCGGAAGCGGCGAACCTTCCCGCCCCGCTGCTCAAAAAAGTCATCTGCACCGTCGCCCCGACTATGGCAAGCCCCAGCAGCGAAACTATCAGAACGACTATGAGAGAAAATCCTCTGCGCCTTTTTTTCACGAACATCCGCCCCTTCAATTCAATTCCCCGACGTTCTTATGGCCGCCGGCGCTGATGACGCGTTCCAGGCTGATGGACCGTTCGCCGCTTCCGGCCGCCTGCCAGGTGACAGTGACCGTTATTGTCGCCGAATAAGCTCCGCCGCTGTCATCGGGGTCTACCGCTGTCGTTTCCGCTTCCGCCGTGTATTTTCCATTGGCGAAGGTCTCGGTGGCTGTAAAATCTTCGTCCGCCAAGGCAGCGAACGGAAGTGACTCGCACTCTTCGAGATATCTCAGGGCGATGGCGTTTGCCGTCTCGTCCTCCTTGGTATATATGGCCGCGCGGGAGATCAGAAACATCCCCACCATTGAAATGAGCACGACACCCAGCACGACGAGGGCGACCAGCATCTCTATAAGAGAACTGCCGGCGCGCGCCCTGGAAAGAAACCTCCGCCCCGCGCCGCCGCGCGCCCGCGGGTCCGCGGGTCCCGCTCTTCTGTCTGCCCTCTCTCTGTTACTCAATACGACCACCTCTCATCAGGAATACATTTACACGCTCAGGCCGCGATACTATTAAAATAAATTTGTCCAAGATTATACCATCACACCGCGAAATGCTTCGCTCAACACCGCCATCGGCTTCGTACAAAACGGCACAGAACACCTTTCAGTCCGACCGGGAGGGCTTGCTGAAATTCTCCCTCATAATCAAGACTATTTAACCATATTATATGGGATTTTTATACCGAAAAATAGAGGACGATAGAAGTTGGGTATTTTGGACTATAGCAGTTATTTTGTTGAAAAATATTATATTTGCAGATATACGCACGATTCGCTTCAATAAATCAAAGCAAAATTAACATAATATAAAAAATACACTGATTTATAAACTTTCTAAATTGATGACTGGAGGGCCCCGATATCTTTAAAATAAGGCTGAAGTCCCATATCCTAGTGTCGGATGTTTTTGCGCCGCCGGCGCGGCGGGGGAGGGAGAAATTATCCGGCGCTCACTTCAGCATCCGTTTCATGAGGCCGTGCCGCAGCCCGCGATCCCGCACCGTGAGTTCGGCAAAAGGGCCTGTTTTCATCAATTCCCTCAGAATACAGGCGCCCGGCAGAATTATGTCCGATCTTTCACCAGGCAGCCCGGGAATGGATTTTCTCGAATATGAGTCCATCCCAGCGTACATATTTATCTGGCGCGTGATCTCGCCGGCGGACAGCACGGCGCCGTCGATTTTACCGGGCGAGCCCGAATTTTTTATGTACACCGACGCGAGCGAAACGGCAGTTCCGCCCACCCCCGCGCAGGCATCCGCGTGAACGCACGTCCGCGCATCAGCGACAAGAGTCCTCACGTAAGAGCAGGCTCGGTTTATGGTTTCTTCTGAAATCCGCGCCGCCCGCTCATGCCGGAAGAACTTCTGAAAGAGTGACAACGCTCCTGTAGGTACGCTCGCGCGGGATTGAACCCTGCCCAGTCTCCCCGATACTATCTCGCTGCTCCCTCCCCCGACGTCGAAAACGCACAAGCAGCCCGCTTCCTCTGAAGACGCGCCGCAAAAGGAGAGTTCGGCCTCCTCCTCTCCGCTTATCACGCGTATTTCCACCCCGCAGGCGTCTTTAACCGCCGCGATGAAATTGTCCGCGTTTCGGGCTGTTCTCATCGCCTGTGTGCCCACGGAATGAATTTCCAGCGCCCCCAGTTCCCTCGCCCGCCGCGCAAATCCGTCTATGACGGAGGCTGTCCGCTCCATAGCGCCGCACGACAGCGATCCGGTCTCGGATACCCCGTCGCCCAGACGTGTCACCGATACGAAATCCCCCAGTATATCGATCCCGCGCCGTGCGCGTTCCGCCACCAGCAATTTGACCGAATTGGTCCCGACGTCTATTACGGCTTTTATGCCGCCGCGCCCGGCGTCCGTCAATCGCCCGTCCCGCCGTTCGCAAAGAAAAAGGCTCCCCGTTCCGGGAGCCTCCGATGATCTGGAATCGAGGTCATTTAGACGCTGATTTGTGTTCCACGTTGATGAACTGAAGCATTTCCTGAAGCACCTGCTCCGATTCGGCGTATGAGACCTGGCAGGTTCCCACAGCCTTGTGACCGCCGCCGCCGTATTTGAGCATGAGGGAACCCACGTCGACGGTGGAGGTTCTGTTCAGTATGCTATATCCGACGGAAAATACG
Organism: Synergistaceae bacterium; assembly: GCA_031271065.1. GTDB lineage: Bacteria > Synergistota > Synergistia > Synergistales > Synergistaceae > JAIRKI01. Next base: position 4,370 of record JAISWP010000107.1, on the reverse strand, counting down.
CAGAATTCCTTATCTTTGCCGTCGAAAATCCTTACGCTGATGTTCTGGTACGGGTAGAGGGCGTATATCACATGCCTGTTGCCCACGTAAGTCTCCGGCACGTCGCGCAGATCGGTGACTATGACGTCTCCCTCCGCCGTGGAGTACTCGAACATCATCTGAAGGAAGTGCGGTTTGTGTTCCTCATAACGTCTCACGCGCTCCTGAACGTCCTCCAGCGTCAGTATCTCGTCGACGCCTTTTGAGCGCAGTTCGTCTATGAGCATCATCATGAGCTGATAGTTCGATATGCGGTAGTCCCTGTAGCGTCCCAATCCTGTGCGGGGATCCATTATGAAGGAGAGCATGACCCAGCGCGTGGGGTTCAGTATCTCGTCCCTGGTAAATTGAGCCGCGTCGGCTTTGTCCGCGGCGTCGAGCATCTCCTTGTATTTGCCGAGTTTCTCATCCCCGCCGTAGTATTCGTAGATAACGCGGGCGCAGCTCGGCGCCGGCCAGCTGGCGCCCTCGAACTCCACGCCTTTTGCGACGCCCCTCTCCTGTTCGCTCGTGTGATGGTCGAACCATAGCCCGCTGCCCGGGACATAGGGGATGTTGACAAGGATATCCTGATCGGAGACCTCTATGAGGTTATCCTGAATATCCTTGGGATGTACGAACTTGATCTCATCGTACATATTGAGTTCCTTTAAAAGTACCGCACACATCAGGCCATCATAATCCGAACGGGTAAGGAGCCTCATGAGTTTACCTCCCAGTTTCTGTGCCGAAATTTTTCATCGCTCTGCCGCGGCTCTATGCCGGAATGACATTGCGTCTATCCCGGAAGATAATAACATCAAACACAAATGTTTTAAAGATATATTTACGAATTTACCCTAATATGATTTTTGCGGACCGATCCGTCTCATTGGGGGCGGAACCTCCGCTGGAATTTATCCGATCCATCGGAGCAGTACACCAGCGCCGCCGCCTTGTTCCAGGGACCATGGGTCCTCGGGTCCACCGTCAGTGTGGCGTGGGATAAAGCCAGGTTTTTGGTCGACATGAAGGAGTGGCGCAGCGCTTCGCCCTGGAAACCGGGCGCCCGGAACATGACGTCCGCCACCCAGCGCACCGCGTCGTAGGCGAAAAGCGTCCCGAAGAAGTCGTTCCGCGAGATGTTCTCGTTGTATTTGTCCCTGTAAGCCGCCTGAAAGGACTGGAGCTGCGGGTCGTCCGGATGGGCGGGCACGACCCACCAGCTGTCGTCGATGTCCCTGCCGGCGGAGGATATCATCGCGTCGCTCAGGGCCAGTCCGATTATGACCCCCTCATATCCGTATCTGCGAAGGTTGGCTACCACAGCGCCGGCGTCGGGATAATCGTTCAGTATGACGGCGGAGTCCGCGCCGGAGGATTTTATCTCCTCGACGGAAGCCCTGTCCACGCCCCCCAGTTTCGTCCACGTCACTTCGCACACCGCCGCTCCGCCGTATTCGTTCATCGACTCGATGAAGGAGCTGCGCGCGTCGGACGAGTCGGCGCTGTACGCTTCGTATATCAGCGCCGGAGATGAGCGTTTCAGTCCGTGGGTCAGGAAATAGGCCGCTATGCGTCCCTTGTACGCGCTGTCATAGTTCATCCTGAACGAATAGAGCCGCGGCCTGTCCTGGGAAGCCATCGTCACAGGCAGAACGCTCGATTCGGACGCCAGAAGCGGAGTCTCTCTGACGTCGGCTGCCTGGGCCAGAACCTCGTTGACAGGGTCTTTGCAGACAGATATGGCGGCCGCGCTGTCCCTTGCTCTGAGCAGTTCGTCCGCCGCGAACAGGGCGTCTTTTTCCGACAGGGGCACGTCATGGGCTCTTATCCGTATCATGCGGCCTTTGACCCCTCCGGCGGCGTTTATCTGGTCGGCGGCCATCTGTGCGGCCTTGAGCCTCACATGCCCGGCAGGTGCGTCCGGCCCGGACAGATGTGCCAAAAAAAGCACGCTGATCTCATTGGACGGAGTGTAGACGGATTCCGTGATACGCACGAAAAGACCGAGAAATACGGCCATTATACCCAGCAGGAGCATTCCGTTGCGAAGCGTTTTCTTCCTGAAAATCATGGTCCTGGGACGCTTTGCTATGACATCGCTTATATAAGGAAGGAAACCTCTGTGGGCCTCCATCCTGGTGTCGAAACTCTCCTCCGCCTCCACTCCCAGTTCGATAAGTTCCTGAACGGCGGAAACCGCCCACTCCGACATTTTTTTCGAAAAACCGAGATTTTCGCAGAGCCTGGACGCCACCCGCCCGCTGTTTGCGGGAAACGTGCCGGGCTTTGGGAGACCTCCGTCTTTTAAGACCTCGCGCAGCGCGAAACAGAGCACAAATATCTCCCGTCTCGCTTCGCCGCACCTGTCCTCCAGCAGATGCCCCAGCCGGTCCGGGTCCTCGAGAAGGAGGTTTCCGTACATTTTCACCAGTTCTCCCGCTATTCCGACAAGCCTGTCATCCATGCGCGCGACCTCTCTTTTATTTCATCGCGGGGCTGTACGGCGCCGCCCGCGCCTCGCGAAAGCGCCTGAAGCAGCCCGCGTCCCCTGTTACGTGTTATAGTATAAGGCAAAGATTTGGTATATACTACTTGCAAGCCGCGTCAGGCAACTCGGGAGGGAGAAAAGTGAAGGTCAGTTCTTCTTATAAAACGAGGATCAATATCGATCAGCTGCTGGATAACCCGGACGCCTGTCTCGTGTACGACGTCCTTTCCAACACCGGAACTTCGGTGCTGATACCGGGCCGTATCCCCATAGGCAAGCTCACGGAAGGGCTCGACAAACCCGCCAGACTCATCGATACCCTCAGCAGAATGGGCATAAGAAAAGTAGAGATAATGATACCTCAGGAGATAGACGAGGCGGAGATGATCTCGCGCCTGAAAGAACTGGACCCGTCAGTCGTGATCGTGGACAACGAGGTGACCCGGAAAGCCCACAAAATCATAAGCGACATCTTCAGCCAGGCAAGCCTGGAGTCGAAGTTCAGCATTCCCGCCGACGTGGTGAACGAGATAGGCCGCGATATATCCGCGGAGGTCGTCAGGACTTCCCAGATCGCCCTGTCTATGATCGCCGGCGATATAGATTCATACACCAAAGATCACGCGCTGAACGTCTCCATGCTCGCCGGATATATCGCAAAAAAATTGGCGGACTCGGGGAAAGCGCCCGATTCTCTGGTCGAAAAGGCGGTGCAGGCGGGACTTCTCTTCGATATAGGCAAAACGGTTATCCCTCCGGCGATATTGAACAAACAGGGCAGGCTCGATCCGGAAGAGATGGTCATAATGAGGAGCCACGCGCGCGAAAGCGTCTCGATATGCAAGGCCTCCGGCATCACCGACAAGGACGTCCTGGAGGGGATCGCCTCTCACCACGAGCGTTATGACGGGTCCGGCTACGAGAAGGGGCTCGTCGGAACCCAGATTCCGATACTGGGCCGCATATTGGCGGTAGCAGATACATTCGACGCCATGACCTCACCCCGCGTGTACAAAGACGCGGTGTCGAGCAAAATGTCGTTCAACCTGATAATGAGCGCCAACGAGACTGAGTTCGACCCTGACATCTGCAAGATATTCATCGCGGGAATGGGGGTATATCCCCCCGGAACCGTCGTCGAACTTTCCAACGTAAAAATAGCCACAGTAGCGGCGATCACCGCGGGGAACCTGCTTCAGCCCAAAGTGACGCTTAAAGAAGATTCGGCGCAGAAAGTCATCGACCTCTTTGCGGAACGTCTTTTTATAAGGCGCGCGATGGACGACGACAAGGCGGAGTAATTCCGGGTCCAGTGCGCCCGGGGACTCCCCCGCCCTGAAACCTGAATGAAAAACATCTGATTTTTAACCGGAGACGTCTTTTTTTCTGCCGCCGAGATAAGCCTCCTTGATCACTGGATCGTGCAGCAGGTCCGAAGAATTTCCCTGCATGGTTATCTCGCCGGTCTGCAGCACGTAAGCTCTCCCCGAGAGCAAAAGCGCCTTGCGCGCGTTCTGCTCCACTATCAGGATAGTCATCCCCAGAGTTTTATTTACCTCGGCCAGTTCTTTGAATATCTCGTTTATCACGATTGGCGCAAGTCCCAGGGACGGCTCGTCCAGCAGCAGTACCCTCGGTTTTCCCATCAGCGCGCGTCCGATAGCGAGCATCTGCTGCTCCCCTCCGGAGAGCGTGCCGGCGTACTGTTTCTCCCGTTCCCTGAGCCTCGGAAACAGCGAATACACCCTCTCCATCTGCCCGGATATCTCGTTTTTGTCCTTCAGGCGGAACGCGCCTATCTGGAGATTCTCCCTCACGGTCAGGGGCGCGAACAGTTTCCTGCCCTCCGGGGAAAGAG
>JAISWP010000089.1 GCA_031271065.1 Synergistaceae bacterium | reverse complement strand
ATACCGCGGTCTGACGCGCTATCTTCATTATGTTTTCCAATTTGGCGAAATTATTTATACTAAGCGACATCAGGACGAAAAGAACAATGAGAACCAGCAGAATGCGCTGAGAACCCAGCTCTTTCAAGAATCTCTTTTTCGTATGCGCAAGTCCGTTCATCCAGGCTTCCTCCCCCGGTACCCGTAGTGTCCGTGCTGGTTCATCATCGCGGCCAGGACGGCCTCTTGGCCCAGCGAGTCGTTGTCCATCTCCGCGACTATCTCCCCTTCGTACATCACGATGATGCGGTCGCTCATCGCCAGCAGTTCAGGGAGTTCCGAAGAGATCATGATTATCGCGCCGCCGCCGGATTTGATCTTATTCATCAATTCGTAAACGTCGTATTTCACGCCGACATCCAGTCCCCTTGTGGGTTCGTCGAACATGAACACCTTCCCTTTGCCGGACAGCCATCTCGAGATGATGACTTTCTGCTGATTGCCCCCGGAGAGCTCAGCTATCTTCTGGTCCTCGCCGGTGGATTTTATCCTGAGACGGTCTGTGTATTCCTTTGCTACGCGGGAGGTCTCGCTTCCGTCTATCCATCCCATCCTGCTGTAGTTCCGTATCATAGCGATGACGAGATTGTCCTTGACGGACATTGCGGGCATAATCCCCTCCCTGCGCCTGTCAGAGGGAATAAGGTACAGCCCCTCTTTCATGGCATCAAGCGGCTTCGTAATCGAAACATGCCTGCCTTGCACGATTATCTTGCCGGCAGTCGGCTTTTCAGCCCCGAAAACAGTCTTCAGCATCTCGGGACGTCCGGACCCGACAAGACCCGCTATCCCCAAAATTTCACCGCCGCGGACCCGGAAACTGCAATTCCTGAACCCGAACCCGCTCAAATTTTCGACTCGGAGGACGTCGCCCCCTTCGCAGCACATCCGCTTCGGGAACTGTATCGCGACATCGCGCCCCGCCATCATATTTATCAATTCATCGCGGTTGGTTCCGCCCGTTCTGCTTGTCGGCATCGAAGCCCCGTCCCTCAGAACCGTGACACGATTTGAGAGGGAAAGTATCTCGTCGATCCTGTGGGAAATAAAGACAATGCCCACACCCTTTTCACCGAGCAGGCGCAGTATGGAAAAAATAGTGTCAACCTCGCTGTCTGTCAGCGTGGACGTCGCCTCGTCGAGTATCAATATTTCGGGGTTTCTCGCAAGCGCGTGGGCGATGGACACCATCTGCCGCGAACCGACGTCCAGATCTTTGACCAATGCCCTGGGAGAAACTTTTATGCAGAGAGATTTAAGTAATTCATCCGCCTTCCGGTACAGATCGTCCCACAAAATGCGTTTCGTAACCCGCGCCTTCGGCAATTCACCGAGATACATGTTTTCGGCCACGCTCAGATGAGGAACCAGAGGGAAGTCCTGGTGGACCACGCCCAGCTTGCCTCTGAGAAATGTCTGCATATCTCTGTGCGGTATCTGACGCCCCCTGTAGAGAATATCCCCTTCGAAGTCCCTGTACACGCCGTCGAGAATCCTGACCAGGGTGGATTTGCCGGCGCCGTTCTGCCCCAGCACCGCGTGAATCTCGCCGGGCATTATATCCAGCGTCACGCCGGACAGCGCGCGCGTCGCCCCGAAAACCTTGCTCACGTTCGATATCTGAAGCAGGGCCCCGGACGTCATACCGCGCTCTTAAGGGATCTTGTTCGTCTTGAGCACTTCGGCCGTGCGCTTCAAGTTTTCGCGGTATTCGGCCCCGCCCTTGTAAAGGAGCCCCAGGTACAGAGCCTCCATTATCGCCTGCTCCGCGATACGGCGCGCCACGATGACCTTGCCCTCGGAATGGTCGTAGGTGGCTGTAAAAAGTTTTATATCGCAGCACCGTATGAGGGGAGATTTTTCCATCTTCGTTATGCAGATAGTAGTCGCCCCCCGTTCTGACGCCAGCTTCATAGAATCGACAACGGACTTCGTCTTTCCGGAGTATGAAATGGCGATGGCTGCGTCGCCCGGATTCATGTTACTGGCGGTTATTATCTGCATATCGGCGTCCGTGTTGACGCAGCACTGGATGCCGAGCCTCATGAACTTGTTCTGAGCCAGCACGCAGGGAACTATCGCGTCGCCGATGCTGAAAAAACAGACGCGTCTGGCTTTCAGCAGCGCGTCGAGCGCTTTGTCATATTCGCTCGAAACAAGCGCCATAGTATCCTTGAGGGTCTGAATGTTGCAGAAAAAAACTTTTTCCAATATCTCGGCCATACTATCCTCGGGCTTGACGTCGAAGGCCGGCAGATCCGCGTCGTCTTCAATTTCAGACTCCTGATGCAAAAGAGCCTTCAGCTCCGAAAATCCGTTAACCCCAAGGCGTCTGCAGAACCTGAGGATAGAGGCCTCGCTGCTCCCCGAAGTCTCAGAAAAATTCGCAAGCGTCATTCCGCCGGTCTCCTCCATGTTGTCGAGCAGCCAGAGAGCGGCCTTCTTCTCTATTTTTGGCAGCGTCGGGAGCAGAAAACGTATCTTTACGCGCAGCCTGCTGCCCGTATCCAGCAATTCTTCCATTTTAGCGGCCCCTTTGATGGAGTTATTACTTTGTTTTATTATATATATAACGAAGTAAACATGTCAAGATTTACATGGCCGAAACAATAATACCTTCCCGAATAACCTGAAATACATTTTAAATACGGATTAAATCAAGATATGACAGAAATATTTTAAATAGAATGACCAGGGGCGAGATGTTTTCGAGAAACTTACTTCGTTTTTTATTAAAAATTTCGCAGTAAAATCATGGGCAATGGTTCATGCTTATAGGACCTGCAAAATTCAGGCGGTTTTCGGCAGCTTCACCCGGAATCTGCTCCCGCATCCCGGGGAGCTTTCCACCTCCACCGCTCCGCCGTGGGCGGACGTTATCGAGCGGACGACGGCCAGTCCTATCCCGGACCCTCCCGTCGCGCGTCCCCTGGACTTGTCCGCGCGGTAAAAACGTTCGAATATGAAAGGCAGGTCGTCCGCCGATATGCCCTCTCCGTCGTCTGAGACGTCGAAAAAAACCGCTTCGTCGGTTTCCGAGAAAACCACCTTTATAATTCCGCCCTCCGAGGTGTATTTCACCGCGTTCGATATGAGGTTGACAAAGACCTGGCTCATCCTGTCCCTGTCGGCCGTCACAGGGCCGCAGCTTCCTTCGGCGCTCACGTTCAGGCGTTTTGCCCGTATCTGCGTCTCGAAATTGTGGATGGTCGTCTCCGCGAGTTCCGCGAGATTGACCGGCGTCATATCCAGTTTCAGGTCGCCGCTCTCGACTTTCGCCAGGTTTTCCATATCCAGCACCAGCCTGCCGATGCGCAGTATCTCGTCGTAGCAGCTCGCAAGACGCTCTTTAGTCGGTTCCCAGACCCCCTCCATTATGGCCTCGATGTGGGTCCCTATGGTCGTTAGAGGGGTGCGGAGCTCGTGAGCGACGTCGGCCGTGAGCTGCTTTCTCAAGTCTTCCTGCCGCCTTATCGACAGGGCCAGGCTGTTGACCGACGCGGTCAATTCGTCGAGCTCCCGAACATCCGAGCGATCCTCTATCCTCGTCTCATAATCTCCGGCGGACATCCGTTTGGCCGCGTCCACGGTCTTGCGGATCGGGTCGCTGACGTTGCGCGCCAGTATCCAGCCCATGACAGCGGCCAGCAGCAGGGACAATATCCCGCTGCCTGCCAGGACTGTGTTCAGCGCGTCCAGGAATAGAAAGTCGTCGTCGTCGAAAAAATAAGGAGAGTAGTAGCCCACGCTCACCATCCCTATATTCCGGCCGTTCTGCAGCATGGGTATATCCTGAGTCGTGAACTTCCCGTGAGAATATGGATATTTCGCCCGCATCCTGCCGGCGATGCCTTCCATCACCATCGAACAGGCCTTCATATCGCATGCCTCCGCGTCCCACAGGATATCTCCGCCCGCGTCATAAACTTTTACTATATAACCGTCGTAAAGAGCGTACATGCCTATGGCGTGGATATAACCGACGTTCCATGCGTCCGCGGAAGGATCGTACTGAGACGCCGCGTTTGCCGTTATCT
>JAISWP010000024.1 GCA_031271065.1 Synergistaceae bacterium | reverse complement strand
GGAGAATTTTTGTCCGCCATCGACGCGCCTGATATGAAAATTACGAGTGCGGCGATAAGAGCCGCCGAGATAATCTTTTTCATGGCTTCACCCCTTGGGGTCAGAATTTCGCACCTCCGCCGCGTCTTCCGAAGAGCGGCGCGGATACCGCGTCGCCGAGCTGTATCGGAGCGTCTTTGGACTCCTTGACTATCTCCACCACTCCGTCACGCCCCTTTACGAAAACCACTCTCACCCGGGCCGTCACCTGAGGGAAGTGCATCTCCGGGGTCTCGGGGGTTATAGTGCGCACGGAGGACGAACGGGTGACTGCGAGCAGGTCTCCCACCCGGATGCTGTCCTCCATCCCCAGGTTGATGTGATACAGCTTGTCCCGCTTATTTTCCGGCACAGTGAGCGATCCGTCGACGCGCTCCGCTTTGGCCGCGATGCGACCCACTATCCTGTAGCCGTTGTATCCCCCGACGACGTCCTGGAGGGCTTCGTCCATAGCGTGCCGTATCGCGGGCCAGCAGGGACTTTTTTCGAACATCTCCCAATAGACCGGAGTGTGCTCCATGACGTCGCTGTAGAACGGATAGTGCCTCTGGCCGCGTTCTTCCACCATCGTGTCGTATATGAGGCGTTTCGAGGAATCGTAGACATAAAGCCGCAGCGCGACATCCCAGCGCACCTTGGAGCCGAATGTGTCGGTCTTTTTGAAGCTGAACTCCTCCAGGCCTATCCTGACTATGAGATCCCGGGGGGAGCGCGTATTCATCTCCCAGTAATCGGGATCGAGCCCCTGGACGCTGCCCGCGTGCACGCGGGGAATGGCGCGTATGCGCCGAAGCATATATTCCTCCATCTTGAGAGGGAGCACGTCGCCCGGGTAGTATTTGCTGCCCCATACGCGAAAACCGGTGTTGTTCTCAACCGGAGTTACCAGCCCGACGCCTATGCTCTCGCCGTAATCCAGCACCACAGCGGAGGCGGGGGCGGAGAACAGAAAAACCGCGGCCGCCGCCGCTAAGGCTTTAAATTTATGTAATACCCTGCAAGAGATGATCATCCGGCTCCACGCTCCAAGATACGTGCGATTATTATCCTAAATGTAATATCGGACGCCGGGGCGCGGAAGATTATCCCGCACTGACGGGAGCCGGGCGGTTCAGCGGCTGTTTAATCCGGCGATGGAGGCAAGTTCGTCCGTGTTCAGGTACTTTTCGACATGAGAGGCCAGCTCGTCGAGCGCCGCGTCTATCTGAGCCTCGTAGCGTCCGCCTTCCGCGCGGCTTTCCTCCCCCCTGAAAATGGAGAGGAATCTGGTCCTGTAGGAATCGCTGGTGAAAAGGCCGTGAATATAGCAGCCGAATGTGAGTCTGTCCTCGCTGAAAGCCCCTTCCGGGACTCCGTCCAGCGTCAGCATCGGTTTTTCGGTCCCCGGACCCGAGGTCGAACCCATGTGTATCTCGTAGCCCGTGACCTCATCCCCCTGCTTTGTGAGGGAGGTAAACCGGCGGAGGGTCTTGCCGCGCTCCATCACAGTCGTCACGTCGAGCAGGCCGAGCCCGGGCACGGTCCTGGGTTCAGGGTTCTCGACGGCGTGAGGGTCGGCGATCTCCCTTCCCAGCATCTGATATCCCCCGCAGACGCCGAGCACCCTGCCGCCTCTGCGAAGGTGAGCCGCGATGTCCACGTCCCACCCCTGGGCGCGCAGAAATTCCAGGTCCCCTATTGTGGACTTGGTCCCTGGTATGACAACCAGATCGCCGTCCCCCGGTACGGCGTTCCCCGGCTTCACATAGGCCAGTTCCACGTCGTCTTCAGCCGCGAGAGGATCGAAATCGTCAAAATTCGATATGCGGGACAGGCCCAGCACATATATCTTTATCCTTCCGCCGCCCGAACCGGCTCGCGCCAGGCCTTTCGAGGCCAGCGCCAGAGAATCCTCCGCGGGAAACTTCGAAGCCCCCGCGAACCATTGAAGCACCCCGAAGCACTGTAGCCCGCACTCGCTTTTGATCATCTCGACGGCGGGCGCCAGGACCGAGTAGTCGCCGCGGAATTTGTTCATGATGTACCCTTTGAGCATGGGGCGCTCGCCCTGAGGCAGAAGATACCAGGATCCCACTATTGAGGCTATGGCGCCGCCCCGGTCTATGTCCGCCGCTAACACGACCGGCACGCCGGCACGCATGGCGAACCCCATGTTGGATATATCCCCGTCCCGCAGGTTGATCTCCGATATGCTGCCCGCGCCCTCCACCAGCACGAGGTCCGCGCGGGCGCGGAGCCTCTCGAAGCTCTCCATCACCGACGGCATGAGGCTGTATCTGAAGCTGAGATAATCCACGGCGCTTACGGAAGCCCTCACCTGCCCCTGCACCACAACCTGGCTCCCCTTGTCGCTTTCAGGCTTCAGGAGCACTGGGTTCATGTCGGAAACGGGATCGGCCCTGCACGCCCTGGCCTGGAGAGCCTGCGCCCGGCCTATCTCCCCTCCGTCCGCCGTGATAGCGGCGTTGTTCGACATGTTCTGGGGCTTGAACGGCAGCACGCGAAGCCCCCTGTTTGTAAAAAGACGGCACAGCCCCGCCGTGATGAGGGACTTCCCGGCGTCCGACGCGGTCCCCTGTATCATCAGAGCACCCTTAGGCAACTGGCTCACCTCGCAGATAATTTTCCAAATGAACTGCCAAATCGCAGGCCGCTTGAATACGACGCAGACCATTCATCCGGCAAAAGCGCGTATCCCGGGACTCAAAGACCGCTCCATTATAACATCCGCGTCGCGGTCATTTCAGCCGTGCTATTCCCGGCGGCTTTGTCCTGCGGGCCTTGATTCTTCCTATCGCTGAGGGCATAATATCTCACTAATGAATACATCACGGAGGAACGATTTACGGAGGCGTATATGATGGGCGGCAGCAAGGGACCTGACGCGGCGCGGAAAAGTTACAGACCGCGTCTGAGCGACATACAGAGGACAAAACAGAGGATAGCGGGCGTGCTGGTTTCCACGCCCCTTGCCAGGAACAACCCTCTTTCCGAGCGGTATGGGGCTGATATACTGCTGAAGCGCGAGGACATGCAGCATGTGAGGTCGTACAAGATAAGGGGCGCGTTCAACAAGATCGCCGGACTTTCGAAAGAAGAGCTGGAGCGCGGGGTCGTCTGCGCCAGCGCCGGGAATCACGCCCAGGGCGTCGCGTTCGCGTCCGGCAGGCTCAAGACCCATGCCGCGATCTTCATGCCTAAACCCACGCCCCAGCAGAAGATAAACCAGGTGAGGATGTTCGGCCGGGATTTCGCGGAGATAGTGCTGACGGGAGACACCTACGACGACTGCTGCGCCGAGGCGATGAACTGCTGCGAGTCGAGGGGCGCATGTTTCATACATCCCTTCGACGACCCGCAGATAATCGAGGGGCAGGGGACGCTGGGACTCGACATACTGAACGACGCCGGGCATCCCATCGACTACCTGCTGCTTCCGGTCGGCGGCGGCGGGCTTGCGGCCGGAGTTTCGAGCGTCTTCCGCGCCATAAGCCCCGAGACGAAAATAATAGGCGTCGAAGCGGCCGGCTCGCCCTGCATGAAGCGTTCGTTCGACGAAGGGCGGCGCGTGACTCTCGAGGAGATCGACACCTTCGCCGACGGCATAGCGGTCCGGACTCCGGGAGAGATCACGTACGAAATATGCAGAGAAAACCTGGACCGGATAGTGGTGGTCCCCGAGGGGAAGATATGCACCACTATACTGGAGCTCTACAACGAGAGCGCAATCGTCGTCGAGCCTGCCGGAGCCGCGTCGACGGCGGCGCTTTCTCTTATGGGGGATGAAATAAGGGGGCGCACGGTCGTCTGCGTGGTATCCGGGAGCAACAACGACATCACGCGCATGGAGGAGATAAAGGAGCGCTCCATGCTGTACGAGGGGCTCAAACACTACTTCATCGTCCGGTTCCCCCAGCGGGCCGGCGCGCTTCGCGAGTTCCTCGAACACGCCCTGGGGCCCGACGACGACATAACCCTGTTCCAGTACGCGAAAAAGAACGCGATGGAAAAAGGCCCCGCGATCGTCGGCATCGAAGTGCCGTCCCCGGAAGATTTCGGCCCGCTCCTGCGCCGGATGGACGAACAGCAGATAATGTACGAGTATATGAACGACAAACCGGACCTGCTGAGGCTGATATGAGAGGCAGATATTATCCTTGAACCGGCGTCATGGCATAAAAGATGCCCGTGA
>JAISWP010000202.1 GCA_031271065.1 Synergistaceae bacterium | reverse complement strand
CAACCGATTTTGTCAGGAATCGGCCGTGTCACTTCAGTTGGTTTTGCCGCATCGAACACGGGCGAGCGCGGAAAAAGGAAGAAAAATTTTTTCGGATTTTTCGGACGATCATCTCCCCCTGAAAACTGACCAAGGCGAAAATATGTATCGAATTTCCCGCCTCGCCGGCGTCAAGCGCATATAAGCGCGTAAAGTGTTTGCCGCGTCTAATAACGAATTATAAACTCTCCGTCCGATCGAATCAAGCCTTCTAAGTGAAATTTTTAAAATAAGGATTATCCAGCGATATTGCGCAATATATGCTGAAATTAGCGCCAATTCACTAATATTGCAAGGAATAATATGTTTGTCATGACATATTTCCGTACCCGAAACCCGAAACGCCCGCGCGCAGAACCCGGAAAAAATCCCGAAGCAAAGCTATGAGCGCACGGCGCGTTTATAACAGACGCGGGAACTACCGCGCCGTGAAAGGGCATTCCCCTCACGCCGCCCGGCGTCTGCGTAAAACCGGCCGCTTTATGCCGGGAATCCTCGATCGACGCGCCGTAAAATGTAAACCACTTTACGGCGCCCGGCGGGATCCTCATATACAATCGCCCCGACAACAGTTCGATCCGGCCGTATCATTTCACTAATCAGGGGGGAGCGCTTATGAGCGTCGACTGGGAGAAAATCAGGAAAGAAGAATGGCCCGTGCTGGAAAAGATCACATTTCTGGATACAGCCTGCGTAAGTTTCGCCCCGCAGCGGACCGTCAGGGCCATCAAGGATTTCGCAGACTTCACGGCCCGTCAGGACGAGGCGAACTCGAGCGAGCATCACATCGCGATGGACGGCCTCCGCGACAAGGCGTACGCTGAGGCCGCCAGGCTTTTGAACGCCGACAGCGAGGAAATAGCCGTCGCCGAGAGCACGACGCACGGTCTGAATATCGCGGCGACTTCGCTGCCCATCGAGGACGGAGACAATATAGTGACGGCGAACCTGGAGTTTATACAGGTCGTCCTTCCGTGGTGCGCGATGCGCAGGACGAAAAACATCGATATACGGGTGGCCAGGCCGGCGGACGGGCGTTTCACCGCGAGCGATTTCGAGGCCCTCTGCGACGAGCGCACCCGCATGGTGGTCATCTCGTCCGTGGAATGGTGCAGCGGATGGAAGATGGACCTCGCCGAAATAGGCGCGATGTGCAGAAAACGCGGCGTCTATTTTGTCGTGGATGCGGTCCAGCAGCTCGGCGTCGGTAAAATCGACGTCAAGAAATGTCACGTCGACATTTTGACGTCGGGAGGGCACAAATGGCTCAACTCTCCGTACGGAGCCGGCATCGTTTACATAAACAAGGAGATACTCGGCGGAATAGAGCCGGTATTCTGGGGTTATCTCAATACAAAAGCCCCGGAGGAGGGCTGGGGGGCTTACTGGGAAAATCCTTCCGCGCCCCCCGTCAACGACTGGGAATTCGTGCGCACCGCCCGCCGGTTCGAGATCGGCGGAACCTCGAATTACCCGGGCGCCGTCGCGCTGGGAGAATCCCTCGGGCTGGTCAACGAAATAGGCATAGAGAACATCGAGCGCCGTATATTCGATTTATCGACATACTGCCTCGATATGTGGGAATCCCTGGGCGCAGCGGCGATCACTCACCGTGACGCCGATCATCGTTCCGGCATCGTCATAACCCGTCTTTATGACGACCTTGCCGTCGACAGGGCCATCCTCAGAAATCTTCACGCGCGGAAAATATTCATAGCGCAGCGCTTTACGGATTACGTGGGCGGCTTCAGAACCAGCTGTCAGTTTTTCAACAGCGAGCGCGACATCGACGCTCTCGGCTCCGCGCTCAGGGAAGAGATCAAAAAGATCGGGAGAGCCCCGGATTACAGGGGCTGAACGGGAGAAAGGATGTATATCCCGCGCGGCTATCCTTTTTACGGCCAGAACATAGGCGTGCTGGTGCTCTCCGGCACGAGCCCGCGGGTTCCCGGAGACGCCGGTCACAGCGCGACTTTCAGATACCCTGTGAGATACGAGGTCCTGGACGCCGGTTTCATCGACCTCGTCACCGGCGGACCCGCCGTCCGGCAGAATATCATAGACGCGTGCCTCAGGCTCAAAGGATTCGGCATCCGCGGCGTGCTCGGGGACTGCGGCCTCATGTCGCTCTATCAGGACGAGATCGGAGCGGTCACGGGCCTGCCGTTCGTCGGTTCTTCCCTGTGCCAGATACCGGTCGTGTGGCAGATGATAGGACGCAGCGGCTCGATAGGGGTCCTAACCGGACACGCGGAAATGCTCGGCGGACGGCACCTGAAAAACTCGGGATGGAATGAGGATATGAAGCTGTCAGTGCAGGGGATGCAGGATGAACCTCACTTCGCCGAAATCGTCATAGAGGGTGCCGGCGAACTGGATGTAAACCGCATGAGGCTGGATGTACTGAACGCGTCCCGTAAGCTGGCCGCAAAGACGCCCAGCCTGCGGGCGCTGATATTGGAGTGCAGCAATCTGGCCGCGTATTCCGCGGATCTGGCTGAAGCTCTGGGCGTGCCCGTATTCGACACAATATCGGCGGCAAATCTGCTGGCTTATTCCGTCGACCCGGACCGCTATCTCTGACCGGTGATCCTGGCGGTCCCGCCCGGCACGCTGACTATCCCGCGCATGGCCTCCAGATCGTTCAGATACAATCGGCCGTTTTTTTTGGATAACACGCCGAGGCTGTAGAATTTCCGAAAAACGCCGCTGATCGTCACGCGGCTCGTTTTGGCGAGGCTGGCCATGTCCTGCTGGGTGAAGTTCAGCATGATGCAGAGCCCGTCCGGCGTCTTTTCCCCGTACGCGTCGGCGAGATCGAGCAGTATCTGCGCCACCCTCTGGGCGGAGTCGGCGAATGACAGCTCAATGACCTGGTGTTTCAGTATGGCTTCCTTGCGGCAGATGGAACGGATAAAAGATTCGGTAAGAGACCAGTTCTGCGTCATCTTCCGGAGAGCCTCGGCGCGCGGAACGCAAAAAACGCGCGAATCCACTATGGCTATTGCCGCGGCGTTATTACACCTCTGAGAAAAACAGGAGGACTCGCCGAACATGGCGCCGGGACGCGCTATATAGAGCTGCTTTTCCGTGCCGTCCGCCCGGTAGCACGTAACCAGTATCCGACCGCTCTTTACGATGCGGATCGCGTGGGATTCGTCGCCCTCCTGGAAAATCACCGAGTTCTTTTTAAAGAGAACCGGCACGCGCCCGTCGGTCAGGTCTTTCCAGTCGTCTTGACCGCCTTCTATCCAGGGAGAGGTGTCGGCGTATTTCAAGCAATCACACCCTCGTTATGCAAAAATGTAAACTGTCTTACATACTTTCAGCCGATATGCCGTAAAATATGTCTCATTATACAATAGAATCGCGCTGTTCCATATCTGAGATAAATTCAGGGGGGATTCCATGTCGTTTAAACTA
>JAISWP010000059.1 GCA_031271065.1 Synergistaceae bacterium | reverse complement strand
CAAAGACAAAAATTTACAAGCAAAAACCCGGCAAAATACCGGGTTTTTTGATTTTTACGCATTGCTGATTGTATTCATTGGCGTTTTTGACTGTATATAGCAATCCCACCTGCAATTAGCAGTGATCATATAGTCTATATGCGGCTGTCACTGATTTTCCTTATACAAGCGCCGCAAACTTAAAGTGGAATTGCTATAATATCTGCGGGCGGCGTTTTTTGGAAATTTCGCGGGATTGTTTTTTACCGCCTTATTTACGCTCCTCGTCGATATCGCGGTGCTCTCAATGCTGAAACGGAATTATTTTTTATCTGCACAAAATCTACAAATTCTTTTGCTATTATTCTCATCGTAAAGAGTAAATAAAATCCCGCTGGCTTATGCGGGGCTAGAAAATGACGATCATGGCGAGAGGACTTGTGCGGATGCCGGATTTGACCACCAGGACCATTCGGGTCGGGGGCATGACATGCCCGAGCTGCGAGAGAAGGATAGAGCGCGCTCTGAAAAAAGCCGGAGCAAGCGAGGTTTCAGCTTCTTTCTCCGACTCCCTCGTTAAGGTTGCCTGGGATCCCTGCATTATAGATTTCGAAACCATAAGACGTACAATCGAGGAATTGGATTACCGCGCCGCGGACGCAGGACATGAGGAGCGCGTCCCCGGCGGCGTCCGGGATAACGTGCTGCGGGCACTCTTTGCGGCTTCTGTTATATGGGTGCTTTATATGCTGCTGTCCGGTCTGGGATTGACCGATATTTTTTACTCGTTTCCGGAGGCGAGCGCCGGCATGGGATACGGTATGCTCTTCGTCGCGGGTCTTCTCACTTCCGCGCACTGTGTGGCGATGTGCGGCGGGATCAACCTCTCCCAGAGCCTTTCCGCTTCCTCATCCGGGACAGGCGGCGGATTCGGCGTTTTGCGCTCCGGTATACTTTATAACCTGGGGCGTGTCGTCTCCTACACCATCATAGGCGGCGCCGCCGGAACGCTGGGTTCCGCGGCGGAGATTTCCTCCGGAACCAGAGGCTGGATACAGCTTACAGCCGGGGCTTTCATGGTCATAATGGGGCTCGTGATGCTGGACGTCTGCCCCTGGCTCAGGAGTGTCGTACCCAGGATGCCTAAGGCGCTCGCCGGCAAAATAGGGTCGTATTCCGGCAGATTTCGCAGGGTTCCCCTCTTTGTGGGTCTCCTGAACGGCCTCATGCCCTGCGGCCCCTTGCAGGCGATGCAGCTGTACGCTCTCTCCGCCGGCAGTTTCGCCAAAGGCGCGCTCTCTATGTTCATATTCAGCGCCGGGACCGTGCCTCTCATGTTCACTCTGAGCGCCCTCAGCTCTATCCTGAGCAGAAAATTCACTAAAGGTATGATGACGGCCGGGGCGGCGATGGTGGTCATCCTGGGGGTCGTGATGTTCGGCAGCGGGATGAATATGGCCGGCGTCTCCTATGCCCTCCCGGGCTCGGCGGCGGCCCCCGGCGCGGCTGCCAGGATGGAAGGAGGGGTGCAGGTCGTCTCCACTGAGCTCGCTTCCGGCCGCTATGACCCGATCACTGTCAAGGCCGGCGCGCCGGTCCGCTGGATCATCCATGCGGAGCCTAACGCCCTGAACGGATGCAACAACAGAATCGTGATACCGGAGTACGGCAGGACCCAATACAGGCTCCAGCCTGGTGATAACGTGATCGAGTTCACTCCGGAACGGAGCGGTGCGTTTCTTTATACATGCTGGATGGGCATGATACGCGGCAGGATCACGGTACTTGGCGAGTCGGGCGGCGAATCCGGCCTGGCCGAGGAAACAGCTCCGGATATCCCGGCGGATTTCTACGACTCGTTTGCGGACGACTCCGATCCGTTCGATATTTTCAGCGTCGGGGACGACTCAGCGTTATAGGCCTCGGACGGCGGAGTATCCTCCGGTTTCGGGCGGATGTCCGGCGGAGCCGCGCTCACTGCGGCTCACTATGCCCGGCAGGTGCGATAAAAAATGAGGGCCGGGGTGAGAGTATGGAATTTCTGGCGGCACACTGGCACTGCATAATTCCCGCCGTGTTTATCGCTCTGTATCTGTTTTTGCAGTCCCGCGGTCCGGCGAAGCGTGACGACTGACCGCAGGTATCCATAATATCTTCGTAAGAAGGGGTTGATTCGATGTCGCGTCATTCGGTGAAATGGTTCAGTGTTATGATTGTCAGCGCCGCGGCGGTTCTTGTTATGTCCGCGGCAGGGTACGCGGAGATCCGCGAAAACGGGGATCTTTTCATCCCGGCGGACGAGGTGACCGAGACGGCCAGGTTTTATCCCGTGACCGTGGAGGGAACGGATATGGAGATACTGGCCGTGAGGGCGCCGGACGGAAGCATAAGGACGGCCTTCAATACCTGCCAGGTCTGTTACGCCTCGGGCAGAGGCTATTATGTGCAGGACGGCGGATATCTGATCTGCCAGAACTGCGGAAACCGTTTCAGCATGGGGGACGTGGAAGTGACCCGCGGAGGCTGCAATCCAGTACCTATAACGAAGCAGTACAAGAGCGCGGACGACCTGGGCGTGACGGTCCCGTACGATTTCCTGAAAAGGGCAAAGGTCATCTTCGCCAGCTGGAAGGTCAGGTCCTATTGATCTGATCGCGCATCATATATTGCCGAAGGGCAGGGGAGTCCTTTCGTTTCGGTTTCAAGCCGGATAAAAGCGTCTTTGCCCTGATTGGGGTAAAATATGAAAATATAATCCGGCTTGAGGAACGGGGGAGAGAGTTTGGCCGAGGACGGCGGCGGACGGAAGATACTGGTAGTGGACGACGAGAACAAGATCATAGAAGTGGTCGAGTCTTTTCTGGAGAGCAGAGGCTACAAGGTCCTGAGCGCCCCAAACGCGGCCCGGGCGTTCGAGATATTCGACTGCGAACGGATAGATCTTGTGCTGTTGGATTTGATGCTTCCCGACATGCCGGGCGAGGATATATGCGCCGCCATTCGCAAAAAGTCGCACGTTCCCATAATAATGCTGACCGCGCGGGTCGAGGAGGAGAACATGCTGAGGGGCTTCTCCGTCGGCGCCGACGACTACATAACAAAGCCTTTCAGCCTCAAAACCCTTCTGGCAAGGGTCGAAGCCGTTCTCCGCCGTTCGGTCGAGTACACCCTGCCTCCCGGGAAAAAGCTGGTTTACGGGGACGGAGACCTGGTAATCGACTTTGAAGGCAGGTCTGTCGTAAAGGGAGGTCTCGCCGTGAGCCTCACCCCGAACGAGTTCAAGATACTCGAGGTGCTGGCGAAGTCCCCGAACAAAGTATTCACCAGGGATCAGCTTATCGATTACGCGCTGGGCGACGAATTCGACGGTTTTCCTCGGGCAATAGACAGTCACATAAAAAACATCCGCCAGAAGATGGAGGACAGTCCCAAAAACCCGGCGTATATCCTCACCATACACGGCGTCGGTTATCGGTTCGCTGCGGCTGAACAGAATGAGGCGCTATGATTTAAAGACCAAACTGTCGATACATATAGCCCTCGTGGTCCTTTTCGCGGTGGCGCTGATAAGTGTTCTGGCGAACATACTCATCAGGCGTCAGTTCGAGGAGTACGTCACGAAGCAGCAGATACGCAGGACCGA
>JAISWP010000058.1 GCA_031271065.1 Synergistaceae bacterium | reverse complement strand
CAATGGTCTCGCTATTCTGCAAGCACCCCTTCCTCTTGGCTGCTCGCAGAATAATCGGTAGTATGCGCTATGTCAAACCGCTATAAAGAGCGGGGATATACAGCCAGACTTTGCCGCGGTGTCATATCTGGCGCTCTGAAAGGGGCTGGTTCAGGTATTGGGGCCGAGCCGCTGCGTCAAAGGCTCCCGGGCCGCGGCGTCGGGGTAAAAGGCGCGTTTATCTTTTCCAGATCGACCAGGCGGGGTTGGGGGTGAGACTGAGGTCGGACCGTTCGCCGGAGTGATATGCCGCGTATCCGGCCGCCGCTATCATGACGGCGTTGTCCGTGCAGTATTTCTTCGGCGGCAGGAATACTTCCCAGCCGTTTTTTCGTCCCAGCGCCGCGAGGCCCTCACGCAGGGCGGTATTGGCCGAAACCCCGCCCGATATGGATACGCGCTTCACTCCGGTTTGGCTTGACGCGAATTCTATTTTCGACAGCAGGGACTCCGTGACGGACTTCTGGAAGGACGCGCATATATCGCTTACCGGGATTTCTCTGCCGTTTTTTTTCATGTTTTCCACTAACGTCCGCAGAGATGTCTTGACCCCGCTGAAGCTGAACTCGGCCGACTTTATCCCCTTCATCGCCACCGGAAAGCTGTACGAGCCGGGGTCTCCGGTTCGGGCCAGGCGTTCTATCTCCGGCCCTCCGGGGTATCCGAGGCCCAGGAGTTTCGCGGCCTTGTCGTAAGCCTCTCCCGCCGCGTCGTCGCGGGTGCCGCCTAAGAGCGTGTAGTCCCTGTCCTCGCGGGCCAGCACTATTTCTGTGTGTCCGCCTGAGGCTATCAGGCACAAAAACGGCGGTTTCAGCTCCGGATGGGCTGCCGTTCCGGCAAAAAGATGCCCCTCCAGGTGGTTGACGCCTATCAGCGGCGTGCCCCAGCCCTGCGAAAGGGCCTTGGCCGCCATGACTCCGACCAGAAGAGAACCCATCAGTCCCGGCCCCGCCGTGACCGCTATCAGGTCTATATCCCGGGGAGCGGCGCCTGCCTCTGACATGACGGAACGAACGAGAGGGATCAGGGCTTCCAGGTGTTTTCTCGACGCCAGTTCGGGCAGAACTCCTCCGTACGGGGAATGGTCGCGTATCTGGCTCGATAAAGCGTCGCAGAGCACTTCGCGCCCTCCGCGGATCAACGCGGCGGCGGTGTCGTCGCAGCTGGTCTCTATACCTAGAGTTATGAAATCGGGGCTCAATTCAATGGCGGCATGAACCGCAGGAACATCCGCCTCCGCAGCCTCCGGAACAGTTCTTTGCCTTGCGTCTTTCTCCCTCGAGATGGATGAGTACCTTGCATCTGCATACCGGGCAGCGGAGGGCGAATCCCTCGGTCTCGAATTTTTTTCCGCATTCGGCGCAGGAATATTTATGCATCTGTGGCTATCTCCCTCTGGATTATGATCATAAAGCGCGCTTCAAAGCGCTGCAAACGGCTTTTGCCTTTTGTCGCTCACTCGTTCTTCGACGGGACTTTCCAGTCGGTCAGATAGTCCTCGAAGCCGATCTTTATCATTTCTCCCGCCTTGACATATTCGGCCGGCACGAAAAAACCTATAAACCCGTCGTATCCCCTTTTGAGCGGTGTTACGCCGTGCCTCAGCTCGATGAACGGGTTCGCCGACACGCCCGTGATTATGTCGCGCTCCGCGGGCGAATACCCCCCCACAGATATTTTACTGGAGTCGAAGTCCCAGAGTTTCGGGGCCTGCACTCTCGCGATGAATACCACGTGCTTTTTCCTTCCGTTGTATTTCGCCGCGTAGGCGAATACATTCTGAGATATGCCGGAAAAGGGCCCGTTTTTAATTTCGGCCTCTCTGAGCCTTTCCATCGCTTTTCCGAGTTTCGGGTCGACGTAGGTGAAAGTCAGTTTGCCGCGCGCGTTTAACGCGATATCTTCGAGCATATCGACGTCGTACCAGGATACGGAGGTCCTGGGCTCCAGGAGTTTCTGCACTTCCTTCTGCGGGTCCGCTGCGTCCGAGCGCGCCGCGAGGCCGAATATCAGCGCCGCCGCCAGCAGTATCCGGCAGTTCCGTTTCATGGCGTGACACCTCCTACGAGTGTTTACAGCCCCTTCGAGCGGCTGTTTTGATCCAGTTCCACTCAGGGCACCTGAGGACGGCTGTGAGCGCCGCGTAAAGCCCGCATCCTGCCGCCGCCGCCGCCGCCGTCCAGAGCGCCCTCGCCGTCAGAGGAGCCGCCGCGGGATAGGGCGCCGCGTTCATCCCGAGGTATACCGCGATGCCCATTATACCGCAGGAACATAGCAATCTGGTCATCCAGGGAGCATCCGCCAGCATGATTTTCATCCCCATATCCCGGGAGAGCATCCATGCCCCGAGGAACGCCGAGGCGGTGAAGGCGCAGGATGTGCCGGCCGCCAGCCCGAGATGCGAGAAGTTCCGCATCAGCAGCGCCCCCATCGACAGGTTGGCGCAGACCGTGAACAGAGTCACCTTCACCGCCGCTTTCGCCATGCCGCGCGCGTAGAGGGCGCGCATGATGATCGTGCCGCAAGCCATCCCCGGCAGTCCGGCGGCGTAACAGGCCAGCGCGCCGGAGGTGGCTTTCCACGCCCATTCGCCGAAAGCCCCCCTCACGAGCAGTATGTGCACTATGGGGCCGGCCAGTCTCATCATCGCTATCGACGCCGGCAGCACCATGAACAGGTTGAACCGGAGGGCGTCCCTTATGAAAAGCCGGAATCCGGAATTGTCGTCCCGATCGATGCGGGAGAGCATCGGAAGCACGGCCTGGGATATCGCGATGACGAACAGTCCGAGGGGCAGCTGGATTATCCTGTCCGAATAGTTCAGGACCGATATTATCCCGGCGTCCAGGTATGAACCGAGCATCCTGCTTACGAGGGGGTTCACCTGATTCAGGGACAGCCCGGCGGCGTAGGGCAGAAAGAGGGCCGCTATGCCTCTCAGGTCCGGGTCCGATATATCGGGTTTCGCCGGGATCAGCAGACACCCCATCTTCCACGACATGGCCCACTGAAGAGTCATGCTGGAGAGCCCTCCGACGAGTACCGCCGCGACCATTGTCCATACGGAGATATTTCTGCGGAACACGATCAGGATGACGATGAACGCCAGATTGCTGGCGGCGGGAGCCACCGCCGGGACGAAAAAACTCCCGACGCTGTTGAGAACCCCCATCGCGAGTGCGCCGAGGGACACTATGAGCAGAAAGGGGAAAAGAGCTCTCGTGAGACTCGCCGCCATCGCGCTCTGCTCCGCGCCGAACCCCGGGGCGATGATCCTGACGAGCAGGGGAGAACACAGCATTCCCAGCGCCACCACCGCGGTACACAGCGCCATCAGCACGGACATCACCTGACGGGCAAGCCTGGCGGCCGGTCCTGTCCCGGATTTGTCGTATACCCTGGAGAACGTCGGAACGAACGAGGCGGACAGCGCGCCCTCCGCCAGAAGCTGGCGGGAGAGGTTGGCAAGCGTGTAGGCCGCGTAATACGCGTCGAGGCTTCGGGTGGCTCCGAAATAAGACGCGGTCAGTATCTCGCGCAGCAGACCCAGCAGCCGGCTCGTCAGGGTTCCCGCCATCATCCGCATGGCGCTCCTCACCATGCCGGGCATCGGCGCGGTTTTATCCCGGATCGTACCGGCCGGGGATTCGTCTACCACTCGAAACGCTCGCCAAGGTAGTATTTTTTCGCCAGAGGATCGCCGGCGATCTCTTCCGGGCCCCCCTCGAGGACCACCCTGCCCTGGTGCATCAGGTAGGCCCTGTCGGTTATAGCCAGCGTCTCTCTGACGTTGTGATCCGTGAGCAGTATGCCGTACCCCTTGTTTTTGAGGTCCGCAACTATCTCCTGGAGGTCGTACACAGCCACCGGGTCTATTCCGCTGAACGGTTCGTCCAGAAGTATAAATTCGGGCCTGGCGGCGAGGCATCGGGCGATCTCCACTCTCCTGCGTTCACCGCCGGAGAGGGCGTAACCGGGGACCTCGGCGATGTGGGGTATGCCCATCTCCTCGATGAGACGGTCGCACTCGTGCAGCGCCTCCATACCTTTGAAGCCGTTGAGGGTCAGGACCAGCTTGAGGTTGTCCGCCACGGAAAGACTGCGGAATATGGACGCCTCCTGGGGCAGGTAGCCGATCCCCATTCGGGCCCGCATGTACATCGGCATCGAGGTCGCGGTGCGGTCGTTGATCGTCACCGATCCTCTGTCGGGCAGGATACGCCCCACCATCATGTAAAACGTGGTGCTCTTGCCCGCGCCGTTCGGCCCGAGCAGGCCTATTATCTCGCCGGTGTTCACCGTGAGGCTCACGTCGTCGACTACCATCCGTTTTTTGAAACTCTTGGAGAGATTTACCGCCTTGAAAGACCCCGCCACCTGCGTGATCTGACCCCTATCGTCTGTCCGTGCCGAACGTCAGGGACGGACTGCCGTGCGCGTCTATGTGTCCGCTGTCGAGGAAATACACGATGCTGTCGGACTTGAGGCTGCGCCCGGTCTGGGTGACGATCACGCGGCCGGACACCACGAGAGTGCCTCTCGCGAGGGAGTACACCGCGCTGCTGCCGCTCAGTCTGGTCATCCTTCCGCTCCTGTCCGGTACGGTGGCCACGACACCCCCCGAGGCGGTCATCTCGGTCACCTCATTGCCATTCAGCGCCCCTTCCGCCTGGGACGCTGACATCGTGATCTTTTTCGACGCCTCGTAAAATTTCCTGACGCCGTCCGCCTCGAACCGGTCCGCGTCGCGTGACACCGAGTCCGCGTCTATGGAGTATCCGGTGAAGTTTCCCAGCACCTGTCCGTCTGCTGAGTAAGCCGCCCCGCCCAGGGTCCAGCGCACGACGTCGGCTGTCAGGATTTCTTTTCCCCTCGTCAGCTCCACGTCTCCCGACGCGGTGACGACGCTGCCCGCGATTTCGCGTCCCTTCATGGAGGCCGCGGCGCATTTGATGCTGATCACGCTTCCGTCCTTGTCAGTGAAACGCCCTCTGACGTTTCCCTTCATCTCGAAGTCGCTTCCGCTGACGGCCCCCCGCCCGCTGTCTCCGGTGAGCTCTCCCCCCAGTCCAGTGAGGCGCACGCTGCCCTCTGCCGTTATCATTCCGGTGGCCGGGTCGTATTTCATGGAGTCGGCCGTAAGCGTGGCGTCGTCGGCGTATACCGCGGCGCACAGGAACGACACGGCAAGGGCGCAGATGACTAAAGGCGCGGGCAATTTTTTTACGTTAGCCATGACTTTGCTCCTCCGTCCGGTAGTTATTCCGATTTCAGGACAAAGACGCTCTTATCCGGCTCGAGGCCGGAACGAGATGCGGGGCGTCCCATTTTCGCGGCGCGAGGCTCCGCGAATTTGGATCAAACTTGCCGGATGCGAGTTTGATCTGCTGAATTAGAATTATAGCAAATTCTGCTCCATTTCCAGCCTCCTGATCTCGCGCATCTCCCGAATGATGAAGAACACCGCCAGGGCCGCCGCCGCCGCGTCCGCTATCGGCCCCGCGTACATGACTCCGTCGATGCCCCAGAAGCGCGGGAATACGATCAGAAGCGGAAGGAGAAAGAGTATCTGGCGCGTCAGGGATATGAAAAATCCTCGGCCAGCCTTGCCTATGGACGCGAAGAAGTTCGCCGTCACCGGCTGGATCCCGTTGATGAGAGTCATGAAAAGAAATATCCTGAAATAGCGTTCGGCGAAATGGTAATATGGATCGCTGACCTCTCCGAAGATACCGATTATCTCCCTGGGGAATATCTGAAAGGCCGCGAAAAACGCCGCGGAGACCAATAAGGCGGCGGAGAGCGTGAGGCGAAAAGTCCGCCGGACCCTGGAGTAGCAGCCTGCCCCGTAGTTGAAGCCTATCAGGGGCTGTCCCCCCTGAGCCACACCTATCACTATCCCCATGAAGATCATGTTGACCTTCATTATGACTCCGCTTGCGGCGAGGGGTATATTGCTTCCGTAGACGGAAGAAGCGCCGAAGCGGGTGAGGGTGTTGTTCAGGGCCACCTGGACGCACATCATCGCCAGTTGATTGAAACACGCTCCCGAACCTACCGCCGCTATGGCCCGGATGATATAAAGGCGCGGGACGAAAAAACGCCTTTCCAGCCTGACCGTCCTGAATTTCGTCATATACGCGGCGGCGGCGAGGCACCCGGCTGCCATGGATATGACCGTGGCCCAGGCGGCGCCGGCTATCCCCATATCGAAAACGAATATAAAGATCGGGTCGAGCACGGTGTTGAGCAAGGCACCTATGAGGTTGCAGAACATGGCGTATTTGGGGCTTCCGTCCGCCCTTATGATGTGGCCGGAGCATACGCCGGTTACCATGAAGGGACTGCCCGCCGCCACGATGCCAGTATAGACCGCGGCATAAGGCATAGCTTCGTCGGTGGCGCCGAACGCCCGGAGCATGGGTTTTAGGAAGATCATGGCCGCAAGGCAGATCACGGTTCCGGCTGCGGCCGAACACACGAGGGCGTTTGCCGCGATGCCTGCCGCTCTCTTTTCGTTTCCCCGCCCCATCTCCAGATTGAAGTTCGAAGCGCCGCCCACGCCAAACAGCAGGGCCGCCGACATACATATCGTCATGAGAGGAAACGCGGCGTTCGTGGCGGCGTTCCCGATCATGCCGACTCCATGTCCGATGAAAATCTGGTCGACCATGTTGTACAGCGCGCCGACTATCAGGGCGATTATGCTGGGCACGGCAAACTTCACGAGCACCCTGCCAACGCTGCCGGATGCAAGCTGATTTTCCGCGGCGGCGTTTACATTCCCCGCCGTCATCCGTATGCCTCCGAAACGGTTTCGACGCGCATAATACGATATTTTACAGCATAACCGCACGAAGCAGGCCGGCTGAAGGTTCCCTAAAAATGGCCCAGCGCCAGGTATTGGTCGAACAGGAGCCGGCTGACCCTCGCCCCGTATATGTGCGACTCGTGTTCTTTATGATACTGCCTGTCGCGGAAACCCTTCGTCATTATCGCTATGACGTATTTTCCGTAAGGCGTCCCGACTATGCCCCCGTCGTTGCGGCAGTCGTCCATGCTTCCGCTCTTCGAGGCCACGTATATCTCGGTCCCGGCCTCCCCGAAGTTATCCTTGTCCAGGTAGTACGGAGGCAGCCAGCTGGTGAGCGTGCTGTTGTAGCACTGCTGTTTGAATATCTCCGTCATCTCGCGGGAGGCTTCCGGCGACACCAGTTCTTCTTTGGCGATCATCGTAAACAGCCTGCCGTACTCCCTTGGCGTGGTGGTCCCCAGGGGGGGCCAGCCGCCGTCCTCTCCGCCGCTGTCCGTTATCCTGCGATGGAGTTTCGTTCTCTCAAAACCCAGCGCCGAGGTGGTCCCGTTTATGTGGCCGAGCCCCAGATAGTCTATCAGCATGTTCGTGGCGACGTTGTCGCTCACTGTTATCATCAGGACGGCGAGATTTCTCACCGACAGTTCTGTCCCTATCTCCAGCGACTTCAGGACGCCGCTGCCGCTTATGCGGCAGCTCTCGGTGTAAGAGAGCATGTCGGAGAGTTTTTTTGTCCCCTCGTTCACCTGGCTGTAGAGATCGGCCAGGATGAAGGACTTTATGGTGCTCGCGGTCTCGAACTCCTCGTCCGGGTTCATCTCGACGACGCGGCCTTTCAGGTCGTCGGCGTATACCCCCATGATCCCGGAGAAACTCATTATTTCGCGTTTGATGCGGTTTTCGAGCGTATATTCCTCGTGAATTTTCATCGTATAAAGTGGCAGGCGGCCTGCCGCGCACCGAACGATCTCATCTCCGGCGTGACCTGCGCGCAGATGTCCCCGCTTTCGGGGCATCTCGTGTGGAAACGGCATCCGGGCGGAGGGTTCACCGGGCTGGGCATCTCTCCCGCGAGCAGCGCCTTTTTCTCCTTTCTCAGGTGCGGGTCCGGTTTGGGAACCGCCTCCAGCAAAAATTTCGTGTAGGGGTGCAGGGGGGTTCGGAATATATCCTCCGTGGGGCCTGTCTCGCACAGTCTGCCGAGGAACATCACGCATATCCTGTCGGATATGTGCCGGACCACCCCCAGGTCGTGGGATATGAAAAGATACGTGAGCCCCAGTTCCTCCTGAAGGTCGCTGAGCAGGTTGAGGATCTGGGCCTGTATGGAGACGTCCAGGGCGGAGACCGGTTCGTCGCACACGACGAGTTTGGGGTTCAGGGCAAGCGCTCTCGCTATCCCTATCCTCTGGCGCTGCCCTCCGGAGAACTGGTGCGGGTATCTGTCGATCTGTTCTGGGCCGAGCCCCACCCGGGACATCAGTTCCCTGACCCGGGCCTCCGTCTCTCGCTTCGCGCCGTATACCCTGTGGGTGACCAGGGGCTCCGCGATGATGCTGTACACCTTCATCCTGGGGTCTAACGACGCGTAGGGGTCCTGGAATATTATCTGCATCTTCCTGCGGATGGCGCGCAGTTCCGACGGACTCAGGCTCCCCAGATCAGTCCCCTCGAATCGGACCGATCCTCCGGTCGGTTCAAGCAGTCTCAGCGCCAGACGCCCCACGGTGCTCTTTCCGCAGCCGCTTTCTCCCACCAGGGCCAGGGTTTCGCCCTCGTCGATATAAAATGACACGCCGGATACGGCCTGGACCGTCTGTTTTTCGCGCATGACGCCCCTCGCGCCGAACTCCATGACCAGGTGATCCGCCTCCAGCAGACGGGGGCGCGCGCTCACGGCGAGCCCCCCTTTGAGCCGCCGGAGCAGTGAAAGCAGCGGACCTTATGGCCCGGGGCCACCTCGTACATCTCCGGCTCCCGTTCGCTGCAGTACCTTTCGGCCCTGTCGCACCGCGGTGAGAACCGGCAGCCCTTCGGGAGGTCCAGCAGGCTGGGCACCGTCCCCGGTATGCCGAGGAGGCGGCCCTTCGGACTGCCGTGACGCGGTATGGAGCCGAGAAGCCCCAGGGTATACGGATGCCTCGTATCGTCGAACAGCTCGAATACCCCGGCCTGCTCGACGATTTTTCCAGCGTACATCACGTAGACGTAGTCGCATATTTCCGCCACTACCCCCATGTTGTGGGTTATCATCATGATGGACGTGCCGAACGTCTCCTGGAGCTCCTTCATCAGGTGCAGTATCTGAGCCTCTATGGTCACGTCAAGGGCCGTAGTCGGTTCGTCGGCTATCATCAGGCTGGGACGGCATACCATTGCCATTGCGATCATCACTCTCTGCCGCAGGCCGCCTGAGAGCTGGTGCGGGAACGCCCGGAACCTGCGCTCAGGCTCGGGGATGCCCACCGCCCTGAACATCTCGACCGTTCGGTCTCGAGCCTCGGCTTTTCCAGTTCCGCCGTGGATCATCATCGCCTCCATAACTTGGCGGCCGGCGGTATAGACCGGGTTCAGGGACGTCATCGGCTCCTGGAATATCATGGATATCCTGCTGCCCCGAATCTGCCTCATCTCCGCCGGTGATTTCGCCAGCAGGTCCTCGCCGCCCAGCGACACGCTGCCGGACACGATCCTGCCCGGACGCGATACCAGGCGGAGCACCGAGAGCGCGGTCACGCTCTTTCCGCATCCGCTTTCCCCGACGACCCCGACCACGCTCTTTTTCGGTATAAAGAGCGTTACGTCGTCCACCGCCGCCGCGATTCCCCGCCTCGTGAAAAAATGGGTGGACAGATTTTTTATGCTGAGCGTCCCGTTATCCGCCGTATCCATCTTCAGTCCGCCTAATCCTTCATGTACGGGTCGAGGGTGTCCCGCACTCCGTCGCCCAGGAAGTTGAAGGCGAGGACGAATATCAGTATCGCCGCGCCCGGCGCCGCCGCGAGCCAGGGATAACTCATCAGGTAAGTCTTGTAGCGGTATACCATGAGACCCCAGCTGGCCGACGGAGGCGAAGCCCCGACACCGAGGAAGCTCAGAGCCGACTCGTTCAGGATGGCCTCGGGGATGTTGAGGGTGAAAAGGACGATTATGTTGGGAATACAGTTCGGAAGTATATGGCGCAGCATTATGACGCTTTCCCTGACGCCCACCGAGCGGGCCGATTCCACGAACTCCTTCTCTTTGAGCGACATGGTCTGGGCCCGGATCACCCGGGCGGTCGCAGCCCAGCCCACAAAGGCCAGGGCGGCGAAGATGCTAGTCACGCCTCCTCCAAGAGTGTAAGAGACCACCATCGCCAGAAGGAGCGACGGAAAGGCCAGGACGACGTCCGCGAGGCGCATTATGAAGAAGTCGGTCCTGCCTCCGGCGAACCCTGAGACGAGGCCGAGAGCGGTCCCGAGAATTATCGAGAGCGACGTCGGAACGAGGCCTATCATGATCGATATGCGCGCTCCGTAGACGAGCCGCGTGAATTGATCCCGTCCCAGGTCGTCGCAGCCGGCCCAGTGCGAGGCGGAGGGGGGGGCGAAACGTTCGGAGAGGGACGGTTTGTTCGGGTCGTAGGGCATATAGAGGGGCGCCGCGAACGAGGCGGCAATGATGAATATGATGACGGCCAGCGAAAACGCGGCGAGTCTGCTGTTTCGCAGCATCTCCGCCAGAAGCCCGGCGGTCGTCCCGCCCTCTCCAGCGCCGGCTCCTGCGGATCCTGTCTCTTCCGCGTTCATGTCACTCAACCCTTATCCTGGGGTCCAGGAATGCGCAGATGATGTCCGCCGCCAGGTTTCCCGCGATGACTATGCCGGTCGTAAAGAGAATGGTGCCCTGGAGCAGCGGCATATCCCGGTCCGCTATCGCGTTGACGGCGACGCGCCCGAGCCCCGGTATCCCGAATATGCTCTCGGTCATGACCGCTCCGCCGAGAAGCCCCGCCACCTGTATGGCCATCACCGTGACCACCGGCAGCATGGCGTTTTTGAGCGCGTGGGCCGTGACCACCGCGGTCTCCTTCAGGCCCTTGGCTCTCGCCGTTCGTATGTAGTCGTGCTTCATAGTTTCGAGCAGGTTGGATCGGGTGAGCCGCGCTATGGCGCCGGCGGAGCTCCATCCCAGCACGAGGGCGGGCATGATGTAGTATCTCAGGCTGTAATAGCCGGTGACCGGGAGCCACTGAAGCCTGAACGCGAACACATACTGCATCAGAAGTCCGGCCCAGAATATTGGCAGGGATATTCCCAGCAGTGAAAAACCCATGAAAAACCGGTCGGCGAGGGTGTTGTGTCTCACCGCCGACACTATCCCGGCCGGAATGCCGATGAGCCAGGAGACCAGCGCCGCGCATACCGTCAGCTTGATGGTGTGGGGTAACGACTCCCGGATCAGGTCGCTCACCTCGCGCTCCAGCTTGTAGGATACCCCGAAATCCCAGCGGAGCGCGCCGGTTATGTACCGGACGAAACGGACCAGCACCGGGTCGTCCAGGTGCATACGGGCCCGGAACGACTCTACGAGCGCCGGTTTTATGTGCTCGCCCATCATAATTGTGATCGGATCGCCGGGAACCACGTTGAGCAGCAGAAACAGGACGAGAGCCACTCCCAGAAGCACCGGAACCGAGATAACAACGCGTTTCAGGATGTATCTTGCCACGGCTTCACCCTCGACGTCAGAAAAATAATAATGTTATAAAGCAGGCCGCATGCCCAAAAAAACCACCGCGCGCCGTCCGAAATATTTTGACCGGGGATCGCCGATTGGACTCAGGCGCCGTTCAATCAGCGATCCCTGAAATCTGACAGTTCCTTTGGTTACTTTTTGATCCTCAGGCCGTCGTAGTAGTACCAGCCGTCACTCCAGCCGTTCCAGGAGACACGGTAACCCTCCACCCTGTCGGACACGATGAAAATGTGCTGACGGCAGAAGAGAGGTATCCACGCCGCCTCGTCCTGAATGATGGCTTTCTCGAGGTCCTGGTACTCCTTTATGCGGACGGCGGGGTCGACGATGGCCCGGGCGGCGGCGACCCGCTTCGAGAGCTCCTCGTTCCCGAAGTTGAAGGAGCGCGCTGTTGTGTTGCGCGGGGCGAAGAATGTGTAGATGAAGTTGTCAGGGTCGTTGAAGTCGGCGGACCATACTGACGTGTACTGAGGCAGGTCGCCGTCCGCGCGGACCGAGTACCAGGCGGCTTCGTCCATCTGGTCTATCGTCACCTTGACGCCGATCTCCGCCATCATTGCCTGAAAGAGTTCGTTGCGGGAGAGCGTGTCCGGATTGTTCGCGATCATGGCGAGTTTCATCTCGAATCCGTCCGGATACCCGGCCTCGGCCAGCAGAGCCCTGGCTTTCTCCGGGTCGTAGGGTATGGCCGGCAGGTCGGGGTCATAGCCGAGGAGCCCGGGAGGATATATGCCGTGCACTACTTCTCCTCTGCCGTCGTACAGCGCGTCGATCATGCCCTGGCGGTCGACGGCCATCTGGAGCGCGCGGCGTACCCGGACGTCGTCAAATGGCTTGATCCTCTGGTTGAAGGTGAAGTAGTAGGTCCCCACCCTGGTGCCGGTGACAAGTTTGTCCTTGTAATTGGGATTGCCGGCGAAATAGGCTATCTGGCTGTGAGCGAAATCCGTGTCGAATACGTCGATTTCTCCGGCCTCGAACATCATGCGCATGGTGTCCGCGTCCGCCACGATCTTCCAGGATATGCCGTCGAGCTCCGGAGGCTTGCGCCAGTATTCGTCGTTACGCGTGACCATGAGCTCGTCGCGGAGCGTCCATTTCGTGAACTTGTACGCCCCGGTGCCGATCGTCTTCTCGGGAATCAGCCCGAAGTCTGTCCCCGCTGCCTCGGTCGCTTCCCTGTTCAATATGGCGACGCCGGGGGTCGCGAGCGAAGCCAGGAACGGACCGTACGGAGCGCTGAGCGTCATCCTGACTGTGTAGTCGTCCACTGCCTCCAGCCCTTCAAGTTCACGCGCGCTGCCGTCCATCACGGCGGAAGCGCCCCTGACCGAGTCGACGAAGTCCTGGTTTTTGGCGCCGGTCTCCGGCAGCAGCATGCGCTCGAAGGTGTATTTCACATCGTCGGCCTTGAACTCCGTTCCGTTGTGAAATTTGACGCCCTTCCGGAGGTGGAAGGTGTATACGAGGCCGTCGTCGGATATCTCCCAGCTTTCCGCCAGCCCGGGAATGAGTTCCGACTTGCCGGGGCCGGTGGACACCGCCTCGACGAGGCGGTCGAATATCTGGAAGTTGATGACGTAATACTCCGTGGTCTTCTGCGGGTCGTTGTGGTTCGGCTCCTCCCCGGCGCTCAGTGCGAGCCGGAGGATGTTCTCGTAGCCCGGAGCGACGGCGGCGCCGGCGGCGGAGGCCAGTGACATAACGCAGAGGACCGTCAGAACGAGCGCGGCGCACCTTGCAGCATTACCGATACTTCTTGACATGAATGAGATCACTCCTTTCAGGATAAAACCATTTCCATATCAAACGCGCTTTGCGCGTTTGATATGGAAAAAACCTATGTGCGCAAAAAACCTATGAAGCCGCTTTTGGATTTACTTCGGCATCTCTCCGACAATGCCCTCGACGTACCAGTCGATCGACAGCATCTCCGCGTCGGTGAGCTTAGACCCCTCCGGCACCCTGACGGCCCCGGTCTGGTCTTTTATCGGGCCGTGGAAAACGTCCCATTCGCCGGAGGTTATCTTCTGACGTTCGCCCGTCACGAGAGCCTTCACGCTGTCCGGGACGTCCTGTCCGAACGGGGCGAGGTCCACCAGCCCTTCGCTGAGGCCCCACCAGATGTCCTCTGGCTTCCAGGTCCCGGCCTGAACGGCGCCGAGGACGTGGTCGTACACTTTGTCCCAGTGCCAGATAGGGGAGGTCAGGTGCTTGGTGGGAGCGTAATTGCTCATATCGTTGTTATAGCCAACCACGTAGATGCCCAGCTCCTCGGCGGTCTGAGGGGCCGAGCCGGTGTCGGCGTGCATGCCTATCACGTCGGCCTTCAAGTCGTAAAGAGCTCTCGTGGCCTCCTTTTCCTGCGCCGGGTCGAGCCAGGAGAAGAGCCAGACCACCCTCACCTCCGCCTTCGGATTGGCCCTGCGCACGCCCAGCGTGAACGCGTTGAGTCCCCGGATGACTTCCGGTATCGGGTAGGCGGCCACATAGCCTATGACATTGCTTTTTGTCATACTGCCCGCCACGATTCCCGACAGGTATCGCGGCTGATATATCCTTCCGAAGTAGGTGCCCACGTTATCGGCCCGCTTGTAGCCGGAGCAGTGCATGAATATGACCCCGGGATTCCGCGCGGCGACGTTCTGAACGGGATCCATGTATCCAAACGACGTCGCGAAGATGACCTTCGATCCGCTGCGGATGAACGTCTCGATGACCCGTTCCGCGTCGGGGCCCTCCGGCACCGACTCCACTATGGAGGTCTTTATGCCTGGAAAATGAGTCTCGGCCAGTTTGCGGCCCTGGTCGTGCATATAGCTCCAGCCTCCGTCGGCCGCCGGCCCGACGTAAACGAAACCTGGGTTCATATCCTCCGGGGCGGCGGCGGGCATAGCCGCGAAAACCGACGACGCTGCAAAACAAAGGGCCGCAAGCGGTAAAACGAGCGCCAAAATCCTCTTTGCAGGCATGATAACCACTCCTTGACAAGTTTTATCCGACTGTAAGCCGGATATATGGACATATTTTAGCTTCAAATGGAAATTGTGCAATAACTAACCGGAAGAAATTTCACGCCCGCGAAATTAAAGTTCAGCTGTCACGGGAGTGTTTTCGCGGAATCAATAGAGGTAAACGAAGCTGTCCGCCGGTTTTGCGGGGGTTATTCCAGTCACCGTGATCTGCGGATCACTGTACATTTCGCCCTCGAATTCGTAGAGCGCCGAGGAGAGTATCCCCTCCACCGTCACCCAGGATTCCGGTTCGAGTTCGGAGGCGCGGTCGTATTTGCAGACGAGGCCGACCGGTTCCAGGTCCGCCGCGCAGCAGGACATCGCGAGACGCGCCGGCACAAATTCGTCGGGGGCGAAGAACTCGGGGTTTTTCACGACGAACCCCGTCAGTTCCACTTTACAGCCGTCGTACTTGTCCATGTTCATGTATATCTCGTTTATCCATCTGCCGAAATCCTCGTCCGCCACGGTGATTTTTCTGCCCGCGGCGTCGAATCCCTCCAGTTCGTCCGGATAGCTCCCGAAAATATCCGCCCCGTATGATTCGTCATCACCCGTGATGTCCGATTCCGCGCCGTATCCGTCCTGCGCCGGGACGACCTGGGTCCCCTGTCTGCCCGCGAACCCTCCGTACATGCCGGACGCGCCCAAAGAGCTCAGGGAGCTGTGGGGGAGCAGCAGCAGCAAAGCCGGGATCAGAAGCACCAGACAGTGCGCGGCGCGCACCCTGCGTCTGGGCCGGAATATCTCTCCCGCTCCCGCCGCGGCCCAGAGGCACATCACCGCGGCGGTGAAGTACAGATACGGCTTCATTCTGGGAGTCACGTAGGAGAGATATCCTCCGCTTGAGACGAGATGGATCAGAAGAGCCCCGAAAGCGGAGCTGCACGCGGATTCGAGAAGCGCCTGGGGGTTGAAGTTTCTAAGCCTCACGGCCATACGCCTCCCAATCTATAGGCCAGGAGGACCATCGCGAAGCACACGGCGAACGTCACCAGCGCCAATTCCGCGATGAAGCGCTTTGAAAACCCCGCGCCCAGCATCATCACATTTTTTATGTCCATCATGGGCCCGAATACGAGAAACCCCATAATGGCGCTCATGGGGAACTGCCTCGTCAGACTGCGCGCTATGACCGCGTCGGAGGAGGAACAGAGGGACAGGACGAACGCCATGACCATCATGAACAGTACGGGCGCCGCCGAACCGGTCCCCTGCCCCGCCCGGAACATCTCCGCCCTGGATATCTGGAACAGTGACGCGATGAAGGCCCCCGCCGCCAGATATTTTCCCACGCTGAAAAATTCGGCCCGGGCGTGCCGGATGAAAAAATCCGCCTTGCCGCCCAGGGTAGGAATCGACTCCGGATCCTCGCAGCATCCGCAGGCGCAGATGAACCTGCCGGCGTCCCCTCCGGCGAGCACGTGATTTTTCCGCGGCCGGAGGGCGAAGTACGTCCCTATGACGAGGGACGAGACGATCCCGAGAAAAACCCGTCCCGCCACTACCGATACGTCTCCGTTGAACGCGTACCATGTGGAGAGGATCACGACAGGGTTGGTCACGGGAGCCGCGGTCATGAACGTCACCGCCGCCGGGAGCGGCACCCCTTTACGCACGAGGCTTCTGAATACCGGTATAGAAACGCAGTCGCAGACTGGCAGGCAGAAACCGCCCAGAAGGGCCGCCAGCATCCCCAGCCCCGTGGATTTCGGGAAACATCGCTCTATCGCGCTTCTGGGGACGAACACCTGAACGGCGGACGAGATCAGCACTCCTATCAGCAGAAACGGAAACGCCTGCAGGATGATGCCGAGAAACACATTCACTATGAAATCGGCCGGCAGTCCGTATATCTCCAGCACCGGCTTCGAGAGGGAGTAGAAAATCACTGCGAGCGTTACCGTGATGAAGAGATTGCGCACCGGCGTCCTGTCTTTGCCGAAAATATCTCCGATTACCCTGCCGATTCCGCCGGGAGAATCAGCGTCATATACCCCTACTCCCGGGTTGACTGCGCGCAGGAGACGTTTCGCGCGCTTAAAAGCGCGCCGCTCGCCCGCTCCGCGCAGTATCACGAGGTCGCTGCCGGCTATCTGCTCCGGAAGGGCGTTCCCCGTCCGCCCAAGCAGATGCCCCAGGTTTTCGGCGTCGGACGCGTGGACGACTTTCCGCAGTTCGCACGCGTCCCTCAGATCGGGGGACGCCAGCAGGGAGTCCAGCTTCGCTAACGGAACGGTCCCGTTCCACTCGATCCATATCTCGTCGGGGTCCTGTTCCTCGATGAGTTCACGGATTCTTTGCGCTGCGGCCTCCGGATGACGTTCGAGGACTTTCGGGGAAAACACTTCGAGCGCGCAGACGCCCTGCCGGCTGACGAACTCGGTTTCCCCGGTCTCGAACTGGATCACCAGGGTCCTCGCGTCACTCCAGTCCGGCATATTCAGCATGGTGTTGAGGAAAGTGGTCTTTCCGGAGTCGATAAAACCGGTCACGGCGTAAGCGGGCGCCGGCATGTCATCGCTCTCCGAAACAGCTGGACAGACGGTCCCGGTCGAGCCCCCGGCCTATGACGCTTATCGCGTTTCCGGCGGCGGCGCAGTCCGTGATCCTCAGGTCCCCCGGCACGTATTGCAGATTGAGGTGGCCGTTCGGTCCTTTTACTATGCCCTTTGCCCGCAGTACGTCCGCGCCGAAGAGGCGCTCGATCTCCGACACAGCGGATTTGAGCTCATCCTCGCCGAAGCTGCGGCTCGTTCTGATCGTCACCTCGTCGAAAACCTCGTCCGCCGAATGATCGTGGGAGTGGTCTTCTTCTCCGCCGCGGCTGGTTTCTCCCGCCGGATAATCGGCGCGCTGCAGTATCTCCCTGGGGGAAATCCGGCTCCACGGTTTTTTCAGTATGACCGCGCCGCCGTTTATATTTCTGATACGCCGGCACGCGTCCTCGGCCCTCGGATCCTCCGCCCGGCTTAATATCACGACGTCCGCGTTTTCGATCTGATCCTCGTAAAATTCGCCGAAGTTGTCGAGGTATTTGCAGAACCGGCTGGCGTCGGCCACGGTTATCTTCGCCGCGACGCGGGAGAGCGCCGATACCTTCGGGGTCTCGCACGCCCTGACCACATCCGACAGTTTTCCGACCCCGGACGGCTCGATCAGTATCCTGCCGGGGCGGTAATCCGTCAGCAGGTCCTCAAGCGCCTTCGCGAAATCACCGATGAGGCTGCAGCATATACAGCCCGAATCCATCTGTCTCACTTCGACTCCGGACGAGCCGAGCATCGACGCGTCTATGCCGGCTTCCCCGAAGTCGTTCTCTATGACGGCGGTCCGCTCGCCTCCAAAGGCCTCGGAGAGGAGTTTCTGTATAAGCGTGGTCTTTCCCGCGCCGAGAAAGCCCGACACGATATATATTTCAGCCGTCATTTCGCGTCACCTCGAAAAATAGCGCGTCCGGAAAGAGGGTCGCAGTCCCCGCAGTATCCGAATATCTCCAGGTTGTGTCCCAGCATCCTGAAATTCGCGTCCTCCAGCACCGGTATGAACGACTCCATCGGGCAGTTGTCCATCGGGATTATCCTGCGGCAGCTCATGCAGACGGCGTAATGCTTGTGTTTGAAGCGATTCAGTTCGTAGAGCGCCATTTCGCTGTTCATGACGCTGGTCTTGACCGCCACGCCTTTTTTCACGAAAAGTTCAAGTATCCTGTAGACCGTCGACAGCCAGGCGGTCCCTCCCCCTCGCTCTATCATGGAACATATATCGGCCGCCCCGAGCGGGTTTTCGCTGCGCTCCAGTATATCGAGGACGCTTCGCCTCTGTTTCGTCCTCTTTATCCCCTCCGGCCAGCCGCCGCGCGCTTCTTCCATCGCATCCACCAGTCCTGTCCGCGGAAATACCCCGCCGCGCGCCGGACGCGGCAGAAAACCGGTTCTTTGCCTCCGCGTCCGGCAGGTTTGATTTAAACCCGCCGCGCCGCTCATCCCGATTAAGACGAATAAGGCGTCTTTGGATTGAAATCGGAGTAAGATATTCCCAATGAGCGGGCTTTTTCGCGTTTTATCACATCTTGAGCCGCGAGTCAAGCGCGCGCCGGGCCGTTTTCCGCACGCGCCTCATCTTGTCAGAACAGGCCGCGCAGCTTTTTCGCCGCCAGTACCAGCGCCAGCACGGTGACCGCGACGATGGCGGTGAAGCCGCCCGGGGCGACGTCGAGGTAATATGAGGCGCAGAGCCCCAGCATTATGTCAGTCACGCTGAAAATGATCGAGAAGATCAGCGTGAATCTGAATCCTCTGCCGAGCTGCAGCGCGGTCGCGACCGGGATCGCTATTAAAGAGCTCAGGACCAGCACGCCCGTGATCCTTATGGAGACCGATATGGCCGCCGCCACGAGTACGGAGAACACGTAATTGATGAGACTGACCTTTACGCCGGCGACCCGCGCCGCCTCCTCGTCGTACGCTATGTAAAGCAGCTGGTGGTAAAAGGCATAGAGCGTCAGCACTGACAGTCCGCTCAGGAAAAAGACCATCCGCATGTCGAACCGGTTCACAGTCAGGATGCTGC
>JAISWP010000160.1 GCA_031271065.1 Synergistaceae bacterium | reverse complement strand
TTTCCTCAAACCTCCGAGGGGATGCAGCGCAGGACGATTTCTCTCTGGTATTCGTCGGGCAGGTCGCAGAATTTCATATCCCATCCGCATACGCTGACGATCATGCGGCCGTGGCGGTCCGGGTGTCTGCGGGCGCTGTCCAGGTCATTCGCGTTCATGACGAGTATCTGCAGCTGCTGGCAGCCGACTAGGACGAAAAACTCGACCATATCCGCGGCCCTGTCCACAGAAGCCCTGTCGCCCAGGGACGAGTCGGCGAACTCTATAGTCGCTGGGCCTCCGTTGCATACCCTCCTGTAGTCGATCATCGAGAACGTGTGGAGCGCGTTCTCGGGCTCCTTCACTCGGGTCCCGATCGCGGGAGTGAGACTGCGGCAGATTATCCCGCCCCCTCCAGAGACGGACGCGAGAGAGGCCGCCTCGTCCCCGGTTCCGCCGGTCATCCTTCCCGTTCCCGGTCTGACCCGGTTCCACCGGCCGCTGACCGGACTGAACCGCTCGCACGCCGCCGCGAAGTACGCGAATAATCTTCGCAGGATGTCGTTGGACACCGGGTCGTCGTCGCCGGTCCTGGGATAACCCGAGGGGCTGCCCGGCGGCACGGGCTCTTTTTCCGCGCCGTAGGAATTTACGAACAGGTGTTTCCACGCTTCGCACAGGGAATCGGCGGCGTTGACCGCTCCCAGCGCGTGAACGCCGATATTGCTGTATTTCGCCCCCTCGGAGATATCTCCTTTCGTCTCCAGCTGACCGGTCATGAGGGCCGTGCAGAGAGGCGCGGGAAAAAGACGCGTTTCCCCCGCGCGTCTTACGGCTTCATCCGTCTGACGCGCGATACGGGCGCCGCAGCGCTCCATTATTTCGTCGAACGTATCCCCCGAGGCCAGCCCTTCGCCGACGGCCGAGTCCGCCGCCTGGTGGAACGGCACTTCGCCGGCGTTCACCAGGTCCATTCCGAGGCCAGGTATCAGGAACTCCCCTCCGGAAGCGACGCTGTAGTTCCGGGCGTCGGACGTTTCATACCCCAGCGCGGCGAGCCCCGGTATCACCTCGGAGTCATTGGAATACCGGATTCGGACGGAGGCCCCGGATGCTTCGAGGGATTTTACGATGACAGACTTCGGCGTGTCGGGCGTCACGCGAAGATTTATGAGAGGTTCCGGCAGACGGAGCATTCGGGCGGCGTCGAGGACTATGTCTGTGAGCCGGTTGACGCAGAGCTCGCCGTTTCTGCCCACGCCCCCCAGGGAAAGAGACTGGCTTCCGCCGGAGGGGCATTTCGCGAAAATATCCGAGTCCTTGCCGATCGATATCAGAAATTCCGCGGTCAGGCCGGCGGCGT
Organism: Synergistaceae bacterium; assembly: GCA_031271065.1. GTDB lineage: Bacteria > Synergistota > Synergistia > Synergistales > Synergistaceae > JAIRKI01. The sequence goes on along the minus strand of JAISWP010000160.1, from coordinate 11,469 downwards.
CGTCCCAGCCGAGGACGCCGCCGCTCACGTCGGAGGAGAGGAAGGGCCACATGTACTGGTCGAAGCGTCCCAGGTCGACGCCACTGTGTCCCGACAGCAGAAGGGCGGAATGGACGAACTTCACCGACTGGAGCGCCTCCCTGTATGTGCCCGCCGGATGCGCGGGAACAGCGGCCAGAACCGCCGCGACGTCGTCCTCTCCCCGGGATGCCGCGTACTCTCTGTAGCGTTCCGCCAGGGCAAGCACCGCGTCTATGGCCTCTCCGACCGTCTCGGAAAGCACTTTGAGGCGTTCTCCCCCCTCGGCGGCGTATCTGTCCGAGGCGGCTTTTTTTCTGCCGGCGAGCCCCTCTCTCAGCAGCATCTCCCAGTCGACGCATATATCCGATATGAAGTCGTGCGGACATAAACCGCACTCTTGAAACCATGTTTTTGCGGCTGTGTAAAAAGACTGGACCCCGGGGGTCGTCGCCGTGAACACTATCCGCTCCCCGTTCAGTATCGCCGGAAACTGAGCCTCGCACGCCAAACGCGTGAGGCGAGAAGCGGCCCGCCGCGGGTCTGAGTCCCCGCCGCCGTGTATCTCCGCCATGTCCGGGAGCCTGCCGGTCCGATATTTTTTGTGCGCTCCTGCCGCGATCATTGTTCGCAGGTCGCATACCCTCTGACTTATCAAATTTTCGTATATAATGACCCGCTTGCGCATAAATAAGCCGCACCTTTCCCCAAGCCTCGCGATTAGAGCGCTTTGGCGCCGAAATTTCTTCGCTTCGATTATATATCCTGAAACAGGGCGATGCAAATGAAATTTTTCAATAATATTTAAAGTCACGATGCGTAAATGATATATATTAATGTTTTAAAGGTCTAAAACGATTTTTACAAAATATTAATAAAACTTCTCCTCCCGTCTTTGCAATCCCGTCAGTCGCTTATCCGGTCTGCCGGCGGTCTTTCGCCTCTTCAAGGCGTTTGAATGGAGCGCCCGGGTATCCGTCCCATATCTCCTTCGCGCCCGCGCCCGGTTCCGCGGCAAGGACTGCCGAGGCGCTTTTGGGAGTTGAAATATCCGCGCCGTAGTCGTAATATATACCGGTTCATTGTCGTAATGATCTTCGCGGCATGTCCCAGAGGGGACGTGCTAAGAATGGTGGTGGGTGCTGTGGAGTGTCTGGCCGAATGTGAGCACGTGTACAAGTCTTTCTTCGGGGTCAATGTGCTGGAGGACGTGTCGTTCCGGGTAAACGCCGGGGAGGTCGTGGCGCTTCTGGGAGAGAACGGAGCGGGCAAGTCCACGCTCGTGAAGATACTGAGCGGCGTCTACACGCGGGACAGCGGCAGCGTCCGGATATTCGGCAGACCCGTCGGCGACCTCACCCCCCGGGAGGCTCAGGCTCTCGGGATATCCATCATACATCAGGAGCTCAACCTCTGTTCACACCTCACGGTGGCGGAGAACATCTTCCTGGGGCGGGAGATAATAAAAAACGGCGTGCTGGCAAAGCGAGAGATGAGCCGCATGGCGGCGGAGGTGCTGCGCAGGATCAACATCGACATGGACCCGGATATCGCCGTGGGGGATCTGTCCGTCTCGAAACAGCAGCTGGTGGAGATAGCGAAGGCCCTCTCGTCGAACGCCCGCATCCTCATAATGGACGAACCGACCAGTGCCCTCACCGCGCGGGAGATAGAGGACCTGTTCGTGATCATTCGCAGGCTGCGCGGCGAGAGCGGCTGCGGCATAGTTTACATATCCCACCGGCTGGACGAGCTGAAGCACATCACCGACCGGGTCACGATAATGCGCGACGGGCGCTTCATCACGTCGGCGGATTTCGCTTCCATCACAATGGATGAGATAATCTCCCACATGGTGGGGCGCGAGATAAAGGAAAAATTCCCGAGGGTCGACTGTGCCAGGGGAAAGAAGATATTCGAGGTGAGAAACATCTCGTCGGGCAAGGCCGTGAGGGACGTGTCCCTGGAACTCTACGAGGGAGAAATCGTCGGCATAGCCGGGCTGATGGGGGCCGGGAGGACGGAGCTCACCAGGGCGATATTCGGAGTCGATCCCAAGGACTCCGGGTCGGTGCGGCTCGACGGGCGGGAGGTAGCGATCGGCCGTCCGTCCGACTCGATTGATGCGGGCATAGTCCTTGCCCCCGAGGACCGCAAAAAGGACGGATTGTGCACCCGGCTCTCGGTCCGGGAGAATATTACCCTCCCGAACCTGGACATGGTCTGCGAGGGGGCTGGCATGGTAAACCGCCGCAAGGAGGACGTCATGGTCGGGGAGACCGTCAAAAACCTCTCAATAAAGCTCTCGGGGCCCGAAGTCAACGCCGGCAGCCTGTCCGGAGGCAACCAGCAGAAGGTGGTGGTCGGCAAGTGGCTGGCCCGCAATTCGAGGGTGGTCATTTTCGACGAACCGACCCGGGGTATCGACGTCGCCGCCAAGGTCGAGATATACAACCTCATGAACGAGCTGAAGCGGAACGGGATCGGGGTCATGTTCGTATCGTCGGAGATGCCCGAGATAATCGGTTTCGCGGACAGGATAATCGTGATGTGCGAGGGGCGGATCACCGGAGAGTTTATGCGCGGCGAGGCCACTCAGAACAAGATACTCGAAAAGGCCACTCAGTTCGAGATCAAAAAAATTGACGCCGGCTGTCCGGCACAGGAGGAAGCTGTATGAGCGAGGAACGCCGCGGAGCACTCAGACGTATCCTGGCGATAAGGGGGATGCCCCAGGTCATAACCGTCACCGTCGGACTATTGCTGATTTTTGTCGCTTTCAGCATGCTCAGCGAGAATTTCACCTCGTCCCGCAACCTCAGGAACCTGCTGCGCCAGCTGGCCCCGATTCTCATCATCGGCATAGCCCAGTCTTACGTGCTGATAACGGGTAATATAGACCTCTCCATAGGGTCGGTGGTGGGAATGAGCTGCATGATCTCCGCGACGCTGATGACCAGAGGGGTCAGTCCCCTTGCCGCGGTCGCGGTGACGATAGTCTGCTGTCTTTTGATAGGCCTTTTGAACGGACAATTGGTGGCGCTGTGCGGACTGCCCCCCTTCATCGCCACGCTCGGAACCATGACCATCGCGCGGGGCATAGCGCAGATAGTGAACGACAACCGCAACACCGATTCAATAGGTGAGGCGGCCCGGGGATTCCGCAACCTGTTCTATTACGGGGAGGTGTCCATAGGCGGGCTCAGGATATTCAACACCGTGATCATAGCGGCCGTGCTGTGGGTCGTATTCAATTTCATCCTGTCCAGCACCAGGACCGGACGTCACATCTACGCGGCGGGCAGCAATATAGAGGCGGCGCGCATGTCGGGGGTCAACATCAACAGGACCGTGACGGCCGCTTATCTCGTAAGCGCGTTCTGCTCCTGCGTAGTCGGGTTCATAACCTGCGCCACCGGCGGAGTGGGAACCATGGACGCGGGTAACATGTACGAAATGTACGCGGTGGCCGCCAGCGTCATAGGCGGAGTGTCCACTCTCGGCGGGCAGGGGCTCCTCCTGGGCACTGTAATAGGGGCGTCCATCTGGAGCGTGCTTCAAAACGGCCTGGTGCTCTCCGGCGCCGCCGTCGCCATAAGGAACATAGCCGTCGGCATCATAGTCGTCATATCAGTGCTTCTCGACATAGTCGTGAGAAACGGCAAGTGGCTGAAGAAAAAGGGGACCGCTTGAAAGGGGGAAAGGTTTTCAGCGTTCCGCAATCAGTACAAGGCACCTGGCACGTCAAAAATTAAAACACAACGGAGGTCAGCTATTATGAAAGCAGTACGTCTCGTTATGGCGCTTGTTCTGGTTTTAGGGCTCATGACCGGCGCCGCGGCAGCGGCCGGCTACAAAGTCACCCTCATTACGATGGACCAGATGGACCGCCACTGGGTCAGCGTCAATGAAGGCGCTGACAGGGCGGCCAAAGAGGCTGGAAATGTCACCTACAGCTGGATGGCCCCCGATGTCAAGGACGACGCGAAGCAGATCGAGATGATCAACAACGCGGTAGCCGGCGGAGCGAACGCGATACTGCTCGCGGCCAACGGCCCGGACGCGGTCACCGAAGCCCTCAAGGAAGCGGTCGCGGAAGGGGTCAAGATAATCTACGTCGACTCTCCCGCGAATTTCCCGGCGGAGGCCACGTTCACCACGAATAACGAAGCGGCGGGAAACACGGCTGGCAAGGAACTCATCAAGGCTCTTGCGTCCGCCGGAGTCAGTGAGGGCAAGATCGGCATAGTGAACGTCAACGCGGCCACCGCCAGCACTGTCGCCCGTGAAAAGGGCTTCCGCGCCGCGTTCGAGGGCACAAAGTTCACCATCCTCGAGACCCAGTACGGAGAGGGCGACGTCCTGAAAAGCAAGGAGATAGCCGACAGCTACATCACCCAGGGCGTGGCCGGGCTTTTCGGCGCTAACGAAGGCTCGTCCACCGGAGTCGGCAACGCCATACAGGAGGCCGGCGGCAAGGTGCTGGGAGTAGGCTTCGACCAGTCCGACGCCCTCCGCGAGCTCATCAGGAACGGCTTTTTGATCGCCACAATGGCCCAGAATCCCGACGTGATGGGATACGAGGGGCTGAAGGCCGCCGTGGCGGTCCTCGAGGGCAAGGCGGTTTCGAAGGACCCGGTGGACACCGGCGTCACCGTCCTCACGAAGGACAAGCTGTAGCGGCCCGCCGGTCGGACAAATAATTCTTAAAATCTGAATCAACTCGCTTTCCGCGGGTTGGTCCGGAAGGGCAGCGGCGCTGTGCGGCCGGGATAACACGGGCTCTTGCCCAAAGCCTGAACGAACATTCGGAACGAGTCCCGCACCGGGGCTCGTTCCGCTGTCATGATAAACTGGCGGGGCGTACGGGCGTCAGCCGGCGTCGCGCGTGAATACCACGTTCCTGCCCGCCGCTTTTGCGGCGTAGAGGTATTCGTCGGCCCGTTCGATGAAGTCCTTTATAAAATCGGTCTCTTGGGGCACGGTGGTGGCCGCCCCTATGCTGATGGTGGCGGACGTCATCGTTTTGCCGTCGTACGCAGGAACGCGGAGGGCTTCCATGTCCCGCCTTATTTTTTCCGCTATCAGAAGCGCCCCGGAAATGTCGGTGTCCGAGAGCAGCACCCCGAATTCCTCCCCTCCGAGCCTGGCCGCCATGTCGGAGGGTCTGCGCGCGGCCTGGGAGAATATCTTCGCGGCTTCCCGAAGGAGCACGTCGCCCTGCGGGTGCCCGTATGTGTCGTTGTATATCTTGAAGTTGTCGAGGTCCATCATCAGAAACGACATCGGTTTCTGATCCCTGACGCACCTTCTCCACTCGACCTCCATCCTGTCGTCGAAGCTGCGGCGGTTCGGTATGTCGGTGAGGGAGTCGATGAGCCCGAGACACTCGATGGCCCGGAGCTGATTGACTATCATGATGTGGGTCCGCACCCGCGCTTTTACGATAGCGTTCTTGAACGGTTTCGATATGTAATCGACCGCGCCCAGGAAAAACCCCCGTTCCTCGTCGTTTTCGCCGCCCAGGCCGGCCATTATGATGACCGGAATGTTTTTCGTCTCCTCCTGTTCCTTGAGGTGCACCAAGGCGCTGAAGCCGTCCATTTTCGGCATGATGGCGTCCAGAAGTATCAGGTCCGGCGACGCCGACGAGGCGGTTTTCAGCGCGTCCTCGCCGGACATCGCTGTTATTATTTCGTACTCGGGGGAGAGAATACGGCTCAGAGCGGCCAGATTGGACCTTTCGTCGTCGACTGCAAGTATCTTGTAACGCTTCCCAATACCCACCGCGCATCATCTCCGCCGAGGAATTACGAATGCCGTTCGATCTTCCGGCAGTATACACTATCCGTCCCGATGCTGTCGAATGTAAAAATATTCTATGACAGCAATATATATTTGACAGACATATTAATTTGATGTATCATAATATATATCAGGCATATAACATCGGAGGTGGGAGATTGGAACCTAAATTATCGTCCGATCTGCTGAGAGGCCACACGGATACCGTCGTGCTCGCGTCTTTGCTGCATCAGGACCGTTACGGGTTTGAAATATACAACACCATTCTGGAACGGACGGGCGAACAGTACGAATTGAAGGAGGCCACTCTGTACTCGGCGTACAAACGCCTGGAAAGGGACGGGTTCATCACTTCGTACTGGGGCGACGAAACCCGGGGCGCCAGGCGGAAGTACTATCACGTCACCGGCAAGGGACGGGAGCTGTACCGCCAGAACAAGCTGGACTGGCAGTTCACCCGTAAAATACTGAATGATCTGCTAGGGGAGGATCTGTGATGAATATAGAGGAACATATCGACGCCATGTTCGCCGGCTACGCCGATAACGCATCCATGAAGGATTTCAGGGAAGAGCTGTGCGCCAACCTGACTGAGAAGATCGAGAGCCTGAAAAACAGGGGGCTGGACGAAGACGCCGCCATGAAGAAAGCTCTCGGGGAACTGGGCGACATATCGGTCATAGCCGATGAGCTGAGCCAGAAAAAAAGACGGGAGGTTTTCGAGATCATGTACATGAATACCAGAAATTATATGAGTTCGAGGCGTGTTCTGCTGTTTGTCCTCTGCGGAGCGGTCCTCGGATTTGCCGTCATAGCGTCCGTTCTCGGCTGGATGTATTCGAAAGAGGCTGGCGCGGCCGCCGGCTCTTTGATGGTCTTTGGCATCCCTCCGGCCTGCGGCCTGATATTTCTCTCCCTCACTCAGGAGACGGCCGGTAAAGAGGCGATGTCCTGGAAACGGGCGCTCATGTACTCCGCGGACGCCGCGGTGTTTCTTTTCGGAACGGCGGTGTTCTGGATGACTTATCTCAACGGCCCCAATGGACTGGCGGACGCCGTGGCGGTGCTCATTCCCTTCGTCCTGCCCAGCGCGGCGTTCGGCGCCTTCCTCGTCCTGACCGAAACCGACAGGAGCAAACCGTGGGTGACCGCGCTTCGGAAAGAGGCGCTGGAACGCGAAAACGAGCTTTTCGAGAGCCTGTCGCAGGAAAGACGCTTCGAGCTTCTCTCCGGCGCGCTGTGGATTGCCGCCGCTGCCGGTTTCGTCCTGCTCACGATGACGTTGGGAATAAAATTTTCCTGGCTGTCCGCGGTCGCGGCGGTCGTCTGCCAGATGCTTCTTGTGTCCGCCTTCATCAAAAAGTGACCCGGCTTCACACGCGTTCCCCGCTGCGAAAGACCTCCGGACGCGCAGTGGGGAACGCGGCCGGTTTTTGATATAATCAGTGCGGTGTCACAACACGGGAAAGCTGGGTCGTCCTCATGAAAAGTTATCGCAGGGAGCTGCTCTTCCACACGAAAACCAGAAGAGCGTACATCAACATCACCCCCCAGGTGGCCGAAGCGGTGAGGGAGAGCGGGATAAAAGAAGGGCTCGTGCTGGTGAACGCCATGCACATAACCGCGAGCGTATTCATAAACGACGACGAGAGCGGCCTGCACCGGGATTACGAGCGGTGGCTCGAGCGCCTCGCCCCCGAAAAGCCTCACGAGCAGTACGATCACAACGGATTTGAGGACAACGCCGACGCTCATCTCAAGAGAAGCGTCATGGGGAGAGAAGTGGTCTGCGCCCTGACCGACGGGCGTCTCGATTTCGGCACGTGGGAGCGGATATTCTACGGCGAGTTCGACGGTATGCGCGATAAGCGCGTTCTGGTCAAGATCATCGGGGAGTGACAGGTTGTCTTCCGCCGGATTTGTCCCGTTTCGCGCCCCATGACGCGCGGTAATGTGACTTTGCCGGCGGTTTTGCCGGCGGGGGAACGGAAACGCGATGGGTGAGCAGGGCTCTCCCGCGGTCGGGTTGGTTGACCTGGGGTCAAATTCCGTCCGGCTGCTGGTTTTCAGGATAAATCCCAATAAATCGTATCTGGTGCTCACCAGGTACAAGCAGATGGTCCGTCTGGGCGAGGGCTCGTTCGCTTCCCGGCGGCTGTCCGAGAATGCGATGTCCCGGACGATAGAGGCTTTAAAAGGCATGGCCGAGATATGCCGGGGATACGACGTCTCGGACATAGCCGCATACGCCACGGCGGCGGTGAGGGACGCGGCGAACGGAGGCGAGTTCTGTGAACGCGCCTGGCGGGAGAGCGGGATCAGGCTTTCTGTCATATCCGGCCTGGAGGAAGCTCGCCTGATACATCTGGGCGTTTCCGCCGGTCTGTCGGAACCCTATCGTTCCGCCCTTTTCGCGGATATCGGCGGCGGCAGCACCGAGGTTATAGTGGGAAAAGGGAAGGAGCGTCTCCACCTCGACTCGCTCAAGCTGGGATGCGTCCGCATCGCCAGCGTTTTCCCCGAAATTTCCGGTCCCGGCCCCGTGCCTTTCGCGCTGTACGAGGACATCAGGGTCCACGTGAGAAACAGTTCTCTCCGAGGTATATACAGGATAAGGGAGCTCGCCCCCGACATCATGGTCGGCAGCAGCGGCACAATACAGAATCTCGCCGAGATAGCCTCGAAGGACGCGAAAAATCTCCAGAACAGGACGCAGGACGCCGTGTTTTCCAAGGAGTCCCTGGACGACGTGGTGAGGAAGCTGTGCGCGATGTCCCTGGAAGATCGCAGGAAAATGCCCGGCATCAACCCTCAGAGGGCGGATATCATAATAGCCGGGGCGGCCATACTCCAGACCCTTATGGAAGAGACCCGGATACCGGAGATAAGGGTGAGTTCGCGGGGGCTCCTGGACGGTATGCTGCTGGATTATCTCGCGCGGGGGAAATTCGGCTATCTGGACGAATCCATGCCGGCCAGGGAACACAGCGTCCTGCAGCTGGCCAGGTCCTGCGCCTGCAGCGAACGCCACACGAGATGGGTCGCCCGTCTCGCGGCCGGCATGTTCGACAGCGCCGGGGATATCGGCCTGCACTCTTACGGGAAAAAGGAGCGCGAGCTTCTGGAATTCTCGGCGCTCCTGCACGACATAGGCCTCTTTCTGTCATTCGACGACCACCACACACACAGCAGGTACATGATAAGAAACTCCGAGATGCTGGGCTTCAATCAGCGGGAGATAGACGTCATGGCCAATGCGGCGTATTTCCATCGGAAATGGTCCGAGAAGAAAAATCGTTTCGACCAGTACTACAACTCGATGGACAGGGAGGACAGACGTCTTGCCCGGACGCTCGGCGCGTTTCTGCGTCTGGGAGAAGGGCTGGACAGGAGCCAGCAGCAGACTGTGACCAGCGCGCGGTTTTCCCGCACCGGACGCGGGAGGCTTCGCCTCGTGCTCGCCCTGTCCCGTCCGTCCCCGATAGAGATATATTCCGCCGAGAGAGCTGCCGGACAGTTCAGGAAAGTTTTCGGGGCCGTCTATTCGATAGCCGCCGGCGCGGACCCCCTCCGGTAAGGGCTCCGATGCCCACTCTCACCGGATTTCGGAGCGGGGTCGGACGCTAGGCAGCGCCATCTCCGGTTCTCCGGGTTCAGTTTCGATTACGCATCGGCTATTTATACTTTATGCTACAATTATATTGTTTTTTAAGTGAATTTGCGGATCACTTCGCATAATGCGTCTGCGGAGGCGGCGGGCGATGCGAATGTGACCGGGAGGGGTTTTTATGAAATATCTGTTATCTCCTGCGGTTCTTTTTGTTCCGATAATACTCGTCTCGGCTCTTTTCGGCGAGGGCCTGGATATGGAGTCGATCCCGCCGGTGATGACGGTGGGCGCGGCCTGTATATTCATAATCATGCTGTCCTTTTACGTCATTTTGTGCGGTAAAGGGAAGATGAAGGCGGCGTACTCGGCGTCTGGGCTGGCGAACGGTATGCTGGTGATTTTCGCCTCCGCCGCGTTCCGGTGCGGTACAGGTTTCAGCCTTTTGGGTTTCGTGATAGTGCTCGCCGGAATGCTGAACGCCATGACGCTCGCCGTGCCTTCCGGCGAGACCCTGTTCGTCAGGAAGTCCGACCGCATAGTTCCCAGCGGCATGGGGGCGGATGAATTAAGTAGGCTGATAGACTCGATACAGTTCCCCTGCGTGTTCATGGAAAAGGATAAGGACGGGGCGGAGCGCATAATAGCGTACAATGCGTCCTTCGCGGACGATTTCAAGCTCGACAGAAAAGGCATACTGGGCAGCTCGCTCGAATCCCTCCTGCCCGGCGCGTCCGGGGCGTCTCAGATGAAGTATGGAGCCGAGGAATGGGTAATAAAGCGCACCGTCAAAGGGCGTCAGGTGCTGCTCATGCTCTCTCCCGCGGCAAAACAGAACGAGGCGTCAAAAATCGAGGTATTCGACGCCATAGACCCGTCCACCGGGCTCTACGCGGAGAGTTTCATGAAATACAAGGCGAAGTCAGACGTGGAGTCGGTGAACAGGGGGCGCAGGCGAATGTCGGCCGCTCTGATCAATATATCGTTCCCGCGCGTCGACCCCCTGACCCGTGTGAACGACGATGACCGCCTCCTGGCCTCCGTGATATTCTGCCGGCTCGTCCTGCAGTCGATCCGGGTCTGCGACTCCGCGTACAGGACAGGGGACTTCGAAGTGCTCCTGCTGATGCCCGATACGCCGTCGTCGGGCTCCGAGGTGGTCATGTCCAGGATATACGACGCGTTCAGGCGCACGTCGGCAATTGAGTGCCCGAGCCTGTCCAGCGCTATCCTTGACTATGTGTGCAGGGACTACATAGGGGGCAAAGACCTGCCCGCCTGGGACAAAATACTGGAGGAACTGAGCATAGCGCTCTGCAGAAAGAACCCCGATCTGGCCGCAGGCGTGCGAACGCCCTGAGGTCCGTCATTCCGCGATATACCGCCTGGTCGAGAGGTACGGGCTGTCCCGTATCACGAATCTGTAGGGATAGAGACTGGCCTCGCCGGCGTAATCCACGTTTATCCGTCTTGTAGCGGCCGTCATCCCGTCCGGGACCATCTCGCCATGTTCGATGAACAGTTCGTCCCCGCACAGGTCGCGTCCGTAGTCGTCCCTGGTTATGCCCAGAGCTATGCAGAGTTTTCCCGGCCCGCTGCACAGGCTTTTCAAGGGTTCCTTTCCCCGGCGGAGGCGCATGAGGGGTATGCCCGCCGTCGGCTCGAGCGCCCTTATCAGCACCGCCTCCGGGAATCCGGGGGCGTTCGCGGTCACGTTGAAACAGTCGTACATGCCGTAGATGCGGTACACATAAGCGTATCCTCCCGGCCCGAACATGACGTGAGTCCGGTGTCCTGGAACATCGGAAAGCCGCTTGTACGAATGGCACGCCGCGTCGCCGCTTCCCGCGTACGCCTCCGTTTCGACTATGATCCCCGACGTTTCCCCCTCCGGGGAGCGCCTGGTCAATATTGAACCCAGCATACGCCGGGCCGTCACACATGCGGTCTTTGTATAAAATTCCCTCGTCAGGAGATCACGGCTCAGGTCGAAAAACCTCCGTTCTCTTTCTGCGCGATTTGCCGTATTTACAGGTATA
>JAISWP010000014.1 GCA_031271065.1 Synergistaceae bacterium | reverse complement strand
AGAACTTCGCCGGGTCAGTGATGACGAAAGCGGCGAGTATATCCACTTCGATCGTCTGCTTGTTGGACGTGATCACGCTCGCCGTGTCGCTGTAATACTCGTAGAGCCTCGAAGAGTATTTTGTCACGTCGTCGATCCAGGGAACCCGGAAGTGGAGGCCCGGAGAGCGTTCCACGTTCTGCACCTCTCCGAAGCGGGTGACGAGCGCTATCTCGTAGGGATAGAGCATGTAGAGCGACGAGAGCGCGAGCGCCAGAATGATGACAGCGGCCGGTATTATAAGGGTTTTTTTCATGATATCCACCTGTCAGTTGTTCCCGTTCAAAGTTATCGGCACGTCGCCGAGGAAGATGTTATTGCCGCTCGACCCGTCTATGAATATGATATTCAGGCGGGACAGTATCTCGTCGATATTTTCGTACCAGAGATTGGTCTTGACCAGATCGGGGTTTGTGACATACATCTCGTTCAGCGACAGAAGGCGCGTCGAAACGGCGGTCGCGTCGGCCACCTTGTTGACTTTGTACGCCTCGGAGTTGTTTACGGCCACCTGGGCGCGCCCCTTGGCCTCCTCGACCGTCTTGTTCGCGTATGCTTCCGCCTCGTTGATCGCGGAGGTCTTAGCCTGTTTTGCCGTTTCCACGTCGTTGTAGGAAGCCTGTACGGATGGGGGGACCTTGACGTCGCTTATAAGGACGTCTACTATCGAAAGGCCGGCGCCCAGCTGTTTGAAAGTGTTCGTTATGCGGGCTTTGGCGTTCGCGGAGAGAGTGACCTTTCCGGTGGTCAGTATCTCCTCGTACTTCATGTTCGCCACTTCCTTGCGGAAGTCGGCCTCGGCCAGCCCCGAGATGAGCCTGTAGCTGTTGTTTTCGCTCTCGACGTTGTTGGTGATGAAATACTGGTAGGGGTCCGATATCTTCCACTGCGCCACCCAGCTTATGAGAAGTATCTTGCTGTCGGATGTGACCATCTTCTGCTCGCTCTCGTCCTGGATGTATCTGCTGCCGGGAGTTTCGGTCTTTTCTCCGAACTCGAAACGCCTTATCTCCTGCACGTCGAACTTCACGACCTCGGCCCAGGGCGCTTTGAAGTGCAGCCCCTGCTCCGTGGCGCCCAGATATCTGCCGAAGCTGAACAGAAGGGCCTGAGAGCCCAGCGGGACGGTGTAAAACGAGTGGAGCGCCGCGAATATTAGTATCAATGCCGCGCCTGCCCCCGCGATCATCCTGGGATTAAAGCTGAAAACGGGAGAACGGTCATCATCCCATACGACTTCAGTCTGCCGCTTACCGAGTTTGAAAAAATCCTGAATTCTCATGCAGCGCCTCCTTTTTGCGACTCATCCTTGCCGGCAAAGAGCATAGCATAATAAGGAAATTCGGTACAGCGGACAGATTGCAGTCTGATAGTTTATCAAGCGGCTGTTTTCTTTCGGATGAGATAGAGCATTTTACGGGTTATGTGTATAATCTTTTACATCATCACGGAGATTTTCAGTAAACGGGTGCGGGAGGAATGAAATGTTCAAGATTATATCGTCTGAACGTATAGCGCCCAGGGAGTACGACTTCTGGGTGGAGGCTCCGATGATCGCGCGTCACGCGAAACCGGGGCAGTTCGTGGTGCTGAGGCCGGCCGAAAAGGGTGAACGGATCCCTCTCACAGTGGCCGATTTCGACAGGGACAGGGGGGCCGTCAGGATAATATTTCAGGTGGTCGGCAGGACCACCGCCGTGATGGCCGGGATGAAGCCGGGGGACTTCATACAGGATATCTCCGGACCGCTGGGGCATCCCAGCGAGATAGGGGAGTTCGGAACGGTCATGATGGTGGGGGGAGGAGTCGGCATCGCCGCCCTCTATCCCATAATTCGGGGGCTGAAAGAGGCCGGCAGCAGGGTCATAACGATACTGGGGGGACGCAGTTCCGACCTCGTGATAATGAAAGACGAGTGCGCCGCCAGCTCCGATGAGCTCATCGTCACGACAGACGACGGGTCTGAGGGGATCAAGGGGCTCGTGACCGACGCGATGAAACTTGTCGCAGGCAGGGGAGAACGGATTGACCGCTGCTGGGCGATAGGGCCGAGCATAATGATGAAGTTCTGCGCCCTGACCGCGAAAGAGCTCTCCCTGCCGATCTGGGTTTCGATGAACCCGATAATGCTGGACGGCACCGGCATGTGCGGCTGCTGCCGCCTCAGCGTGGACGGATGCGTAAAGTTCGGCTGCGTGGACGGCCCCGAATTCGACGGGACCAAAGTGGACTGGGACGACTTCATGAACCGCATGAGACAGTACAAAGAGGAAGAGAAGATATCCATGGAAAAATACGAGATGGAAGCGGGCGATCTCTCGTGGCTGTGAGCAGAAGAAAAGTTCCGATCGCAGAGCAGAAGCCCGAGGAGCGTATTTTAAATTTCAAGGAGGTCTGTCTCGGATACACCTTGGAGGAGGGCAGAGAGGAGGCGGCTAGATGCCTCCAGTGCAAGAAAGCTCCCTGCATAGCCGGGTGTCCGGTGGAAATAGACATCCCGGCCTTCATACGCGCCGTCCGAGATGGAGACATGGCCGAATCCGTCCGTATCATGGCGGAATATACCAACCTGCCCGCCGTCTGCGGCAGGGTCTGCCCTCAGGAGACGCAGTGCGAGGGGGTCTGCACAGTCGGACGGATAAAGGATTCGGAGCCTGTAGCGATAGGCAAGCTGGAACGTCTCGTGGCCGACTGGAATTACGCGCGTGAGAATACCCGCGTCTCCGATGTCCCGAAAGAGCACATCGGGCGGGCCGCCGTCATAGGGGCCGGTCCCGCCGGCCTCACGGTCGCGGGGGATCTCGCCAAGGCCGGGTACGAGGTCACGATGTTCGAGGCCCTTCACGCGCCGGGCGGAGTCCTCATGTACGGCATTCCGGAGTTCAGGCTGCCTAAGTCGATAGTCGGGCTGGAGATCGGCGCCATCACGCGCCTTGGGGTGAAGTTCGAGCCGAACATCGTGGTGGGGCGGACCATAACCATGAGCGAGATAATGGATGACTTCGACGCCTGTTTCATCGGAGTCGGGGCCGGCGCGCCGCATTTCCAGGGGATACCGGGGACCACTCTGAACGGAGTTTACTCCGCCAGCGAATATCTGACGCGGATCAACCTCATGCACGCCTATGAATTTCCCGAGCACGACACCCCGGTCAAAAAATCCCGCAAAGTCGTCGTCATCGGCGGCGGCAACGTGGCGATGGACGCGGCCCGCTCCGCGAAACGCCTGGGGGCGGAGAGCGTTAGCATAGTCTACCGCAGGTCCCTGGAGGAACTGCCGGCGCGCATCGAAGAATACCATCACGCCGTCGAGGAGGGAATCGTCTTTCACTGGCTCACGAATCCCACCGTCTACTCGGACGACGGGACCGGCAGGCTCAGAGGCGTCAAGTGCATAAAAATGGAACTCGGGGAGCCGGACGCGTCCGGCCGGAGAAGGCCTGTCCCCATACCGGACAGCGAATTTTTCATGGAGGCCGACACCGCTGTGGAGGCGATAGGGCAGGGGGCGAACAGGGTTCTTCTGTCGACTTTCCCCGAACTGAAGCTCAATAAATGGGGCTACATAGACGCCGATCCCAAAACAGGGGCGACCTCCGTGCCCGGCGTCTACGCGGGGGGAGATATCGTCACCGGGGCGGCCACAGTCATATTGGCGATGGGGGCCGGCAAAGCCGCGGCCGCCGCCATCGACGCCTATATTCGGGAGAAAAAGCGGACGCAGGCAGCGCGTTCAGAGTGACCGCGATTTTCTGCGGCGCTCCCGCGCCGGTAAGATAGATGATGAGGAGGGGATAGTTTAATGGCAGTTAATCTGAGGGGGCGCAGCTTCCTGACGCTGAAGGATTTCACGAAACAAGAGATAGAGTTCCTGCTGGACCTCTCCGCGGCGCTCAAGGAGAAAAAGCGCGCCCGCATATACCAGCCGCTCATGCGCGGCCGCAATATAGCCCTGATCTTCGAGAAGGCTTCCACCCGCACCCGGTGCGCTTTTACAGCGGCGGCGATCGACGAGGGAGCGCACGCCGAATACCTGGGCAAAAACGACATCCATCTGGGCGCGAAGGAGGATGTCAAAGATACGGCCCGCGTCCTCGGGCGCATGTTCGACGGCATCCAGTTCCGCGGTTT
>JAISWP010000275.1 GCA_031271065.1 Synergistaceae bacterium | reverse complement strand
TTTTTTCAGAATCGTTTTTTGTTACGCTGATTGCCGTGGTATCCGCTGCATTGTCATGAGCACTATACCAACTGTCGATTATCCCTTTTACTGCATCTGCTGCATCACTAGCACAAGCGCTCTGAGCATTTCCAAAAGCTGCCATCATCGCCAGCACAAAAACCATCATCACGCCGATTCCTGACTTCCTCATCTCTCTAACCTCTTTCCAGTGAATTTTGTCAAACGCCTTCATCGCGGTACAGCAAAATTCTACAGCATCATCCTCTATCTATCAATATCTATTAGATGATTCATCCTCTAATAGATGACGAATGATTTTCATTCTTTATTACCATAATGAGAGAGGTGATGAGGATATGCTGAATCTGGAAAAACTGAGAAAAATCCGAGAGACGAGGGGCCTGTCGCAGAACGAGGTCGCGCGCAGGTGCAATATCGCGGGGTCCCACTACAACAACATAGAGCGCGGTTTGAAAGGCGTTTCGACGGACACGCTGCGCATTATATGCGACGTCCTCCAAGTCGATATATCGGAGATATGGAACCCCTCCGAAGACCCGCCTGTCCTGCCGGTGAAGGAGAAGGACTCCATCGTGGTCGAAAAGACGACCAGCAAGACGACGGACACGGTCAGGTTCATACTTCCGTCCACCCCGGAGTCTCTCCAGTTCGTGTCGGAGCATATCGCCGGAGAGAGCGTGGATATGGGGTCCGGATTCAAGACTGTTCTCGAAAACTGGAACAGGGCGTCTCCCGAGGTGAAGTCCAAAATCATCGATCTGCTGCACGAAAATATTGAAAAATAGCCGCACTCCCCGCAACAAAGACCGTTTTTTTAGCGATACTCACGATAATTTTTTCTTATATCCGCGGCAGAGCCTCCAGAAGGGACGCCGTGTAGCTGTGGGACGGGTGCTCCAGCAGTTCCGCCGTGCCGCCGTAGTCCACGATTTTCCCCTTGTAGAGGACTATGCCGCGCTCCGCCGCGCGGCGGGCCAGCAGCAGGTCGTGGGTCACCAGTATCATCGCCATGCCGGAGGCGACCCGGCGCGCCAGCACGTCTAAGACCTCGCCGCGTGTCGATACGTCCTGCATGGCGGTGGGCTCGTCGCAGAGCAAGAGCTCCGGGCCAAGGACGAGGGCTCTCGCCGCCGCGACCCGCTGGCGCTGGCCGCCCGACAGCGCGTATCTCACCTTGGCGTCTCTTATGTCCTCCGGAAGTTTCATCTCGGAGAGCAGATCGTCGGCCAGCCCGGAGGGCGCGGAACGCTTCCCGTGCACCACGCTCCAGGGCTCGGCTACAGCCTCCCGCACCGTGAGCGTCGGGGGAAGGGAGCTGTATGGGTCCTGCAGCACATAGCCGCACCTGCGGCGCGCCGCCATGCGTTCCTCCGGAGTCATCGCCCCCACGGCCTTTCCGAACAGCTCGACGCTTCCCGACGTGACGGGGATGAGCCCCAGTATCGCGCGGAGCAGCGTGGTCTTGCCGCTGCCCGATTCTCCTATCACAGCCAGGCTCTCCCCGGATTCCACGGAAAACGACACGGAGTCGAGCGCCCGCACCTCACGTTTTCCAAAGAGGCCCGACCGTCCCTTGAAACTCACCGACAGCTCTTTTACATCCAATATCCTCATGACGGCCTCCCCGATTCCATATCCCGGATCGCGCCGATGAGGGCTCTCGTGTAGGGATGTTCCGGATTTTTCACCATCCGTCCGGAGTCCCCTCTTTCTACGATCTCCCCGTCCTTCATGACGAGCAGCGTTTCGCAGACGTTCGCCGCGAGGGGGAGGTCGTGGGTCACGAGCAGGAGCCCCATGCCGCGTTCGGCCGTCAGGCGTTTCAGGGTATCGAGCACCTCTTTCTGGGTTATGACGTCCAGGGCCGTCGTCGGTTCGTCCGCCAGCAGGAAATCCGGGTCGCAGGCCGTCGCGGCGGCGAGGGCCGCTCGCTGGCGCTGTCCCCCCGAGAGTTCGTGGGGGAAGCGGGGCATTATATCCGGTTCGAGACCGACAGACCGGATCAGTTCCGCCGCCTTCTTTCTGCTTTCGGCGCGGGACGCGCGCAGGTGATGCTCGAGCACCTCCGTTATGTGACGCTCTATGGAGAGATGAGGCGTGAAGGAGTTCATCGCTCCCTGGGGAACGAGTGCCATCCGCCTCCATCGGCGGGCGTTGATCTCCTGTTCGCTCATGGCCGTCAGGTCCTCGCCGCCGCAGACGATGCTGCCGGTGACGCGGGTCCCCGCCGGCAGAAGGCGGGGGATCGCCATCAGGACGCTGGATTTTCCGCTCCCCGATTCCCCGACCAGTCCCGTCATATTTCCCTTGCGAAACGAGAACGAACAATTTCTGACGGCCCGCACCTCGCGTCCGCGCCCTACGTAGGTTACGGACAGGTTTTCCACGCTGAGGAAACTTTCGGAGCGTCCCTGGTCCGTCATTATTCCCGCTCCATTGAGGTTTCTGTATCAGGCTCGGGCGCGAAGGCGAGGTGTATCCCGCCGGGGGCGCCGCCCGCAAGACGCGGATCGGCCCGTTCTTCCAGTTTTCTGCCTATGTCCATGAATATGAGGCAGATCATCGATATGCCGATTCCCGCAGGAAGCACGGTCCACCACGCGCCGCTCGTGAACGCGCCGTAGGCGTGGGCCTCGTGGAGCATCCGGCCCCAGGAGGGCAGCCTCGGGTCCGAGAGGCCGAGAAAGGATAGTCCCGCCTCCGCCAGTATCGCGCCCGGGACCCCCAGGGCTATGTTTGCCAGAAGCAGCGGCATGGCCTCCGGCGCCAGATGCCGGAAGATGATATATCCGCGCTTCGCTCCGAGCGCGCGCAGGCCCTCCACCCAGGGAGCGTCCCTCAGCGTGAGGGTCATGGCCCGCACTGTGCGGGCCGTGCCCATCCATGAGAATATGGACAGTATGACGACCAGATTCCAGAGCCCCTTGCCCCAGATCCCTGAGAGCACCATCAGTATGGGAAGCGTGGGAATGGATAAGAGCACGTCCACCGACCTCATGATCACCGTGTCGGTGAACCCGCCCGCGTACCCGGACAGTATCCCGAGCGACACCCCCAGGAGCGCCGCTATGAGGGTGGCCGTGATCCCCACTATGAGCGATATGCGTATTCCCCGGATGAACAGGGCCGCGGCGTCCCGTCCCCTGTGGTCCGTCCCTAAAAGTCCCCATCGTCCGCCCTCTATCGTCATGACGACGTTCCCGCCGCCGGAAAGAGAGAGGACATACGAGCCGCGGGCGGGAAAGAGCACGCGGGCCATGTTCTCGAAGGGCCCGATCCCGAGGGATTTTTTGAACGGGATGTCTCTCGCGTCCAGATCGAGCTCTCCCGCCCCTTCGGCCAGCCGGTATCTGCCGTTCGGCGTGATCCACTCCAGATACCCGTCGGTTATCGTCCCGATGATGGAGACGCGGGAGGGCGCGTCGTAGGCCCATGTTATCCCCGACGTGCCTCCGACATTGCCGGAGGATATGTCGGAGGCCACGTCCAGGATCGTTTTGGAGGCGATCGAACTGTCGAGCCAGGCGGGTTTCGAATAAGGAGGCGAGACGATGCCGTCGGACAGCCCGAACGCTCCCGGACCGACCGCCGCCAATACCGCCAGTATAGTCAATATCACGGCGCCGGCGTAATGTCTGACATGCGCCGGCGTCATTCCCTGACCCCCTCTCTCCTGACCCGCGGGTCGACCAGCACGTAGCAGACATCGGCCAGAAGGTTGCAGCCGACGGTCAGAAGCGCCAGCAGGAAAAACGCGGCCCCCGCGGCGGGGTAGTCGTGGGAGTTGGTCGCCTCCAGAAGGAAGCGCCCGACTCCGTTCATGGAGAAAACCGTCTCGGTGATCACGGCCCCGCTGACCACACCGGGAAGAGAGAGCAGCAGTATGGTGAGCACCGGGGGCAGAATACCGCGGAACGCGTGGTTCCATATCACCCGCCGGGCGGGCAGTCCGCGGGCCCGTGCCATGAGGACGTAATCCTCCCCGAGGGCTTTGACCATCATGTTGCGGATGTAGAGGGCGAACCCGCCGAAGCCGAGTATAACCAGGGAAAACAGAGGCAGAGCGAGGTGCCATAAATAGTCGAGCACAGCCGCTGCGCCTTTCGGGGGCGGTATCGAGGTGGTTCCTCTCAGCGGAAATATGGGCCACAGGTAGGCGAAACACATCAGAAGCAGGAGCTGCACGAAAAACGACGGGAACGAGAACGATACCGCGCCCCCAAGCATGACCAGCTTCTCCGACCTGGATCCCCGGTGCAGGGCGGCGTGCATCCCCAGCGCCGTCCCCAGGGCAGCCGACAGCAGCATGGCGGGAAGAAGCAGGGCGACGGTGTTCGGGACCCGGTTTTTGAGCTCGTCCCAGACAGGGGTCCCGGTCATCATGGAAAGTCCGAAGCGGAAAGAGAGCATCTCCTTTATGTAGACGAAAAACTGCTCCGACATGGGTCTGTCCAGTCCCCACTGGGCCGCCAGCTGCGCCTTGGCCTCCGGCGAGAACCTGGGGTCGACTATGCCGGTGAGAGGGTCTCCCGGCATGATGCGGAACAGAAAGAAGTTCAGCACCAGCACGGCGAGCATGACGGCGGCGCAGCCCCCAAGCCGCCTCAGAAATGGTTTCACTGTCCGGCCTCCCTGTTCAGGAAGTAGTGTTCGCTGCGGGTCATGTGCACGTACTCCCCGGTGCGGGACTCCCTGAATACAAACGGCCCAGTGCCTATGAGCTCGGTCAGTTCCGTCCCGTCGGCGGCCGTGCGGGGCCGGTTCGAAGGCTGCCACGTCCGCCAGTCCGGCACGTTTTCCATTATGTGTTTCGGCAGTATGATCATGCCGCCGATGTTGTGAAGGTGCCAGTAACTGGTGTTTTTCATGTATACCTTTACCGTGAGGCCGTCCGGGGAAACCTCGATTTTATCTATGTCCTTCACGTTGTCGTAGAATCTCGGCACGAGGTTGTCCTTTATAAATTGGAGAGTGTACGCGAAATCATGGGCGGAAAGAGGGTATCCGTCCTGCCATTTCAGGCCCTTCCTGAAAGTGAAGGCAAGCGCCGTTCCGCTTCCCTCCCGCGTGATGCTCCAGGTCTCGGCCAGCCACGGTATGTCCTCCTTCGTGTAGGGATCGGTGGACAAAGGAGTGTCGTATATCGTTCCGAGCACCGTCCAGTCGTAGGCGGTGGACGATACGAGGGGGTTCAGCGTGCGTATTTCCTCCGGAATGTTCCAGTATATCGGCCGTTCGCTTCCGTCCGACGGGGTCATGGATATGAGGGTGAGCAGGTTGTCCGATGTCGACGTGTCGGTGGAGAATATGCCGTCCCACGCTTTGCTCGCGGCCGAGATGGAGTAACGGCTGTAGATGGGTATGACGGGCATGAGTTCGGCCAGCAGGGCCTGCGCCCGTTCGGAGGCGTCCCGGGCCGACCGTTCGTCCGGGGCGTAACGCAGGTCGAAGAGGGCTTTGTCGAGTTCCGGGTCGCCGATACCGCTCTGGTTGGAACCGCCCTCCACATTCATGGACGAGTGATAGAAAGAATAGAGCACGTCCGGGTCCAGGGACATGCTCCATGCGTTTGTGCAGGCGTCGAAGTCGCCTATGTCCACTTTCGACAGCAAGGTCTGAAAGTCCATCGGTTCGGCCTCCGCCGGGATGCCGATGGAGCGGAACGCCTCCGCGGCAAGTTCCGCTATTTCCGTGGAGGTCGCCGCCACTGAGGACGGAGGGCAGAGTATCCTTGTGTTCGGAAGTTCGCGCCCGTCCGGAGCCACGAGCCAGCCGGAGCGATTCCAGGTCCAGCCCGCGCCGGAGAGGAGTTTTTTCGCTTCCTCCGCGTCGAACCGGGGCAGCCCGCCGCGCGTGGAGTAGTTCGATACGGGGGGCAGGAAACTCAAAAGAGGCTCGCAATAGCCGGCGAACAGGTCTCTCACCCATCGCCTGCGGTCGATGACCATAGCCGCCGCCTGCCGGAGCTCCTTTTGGTCCCAGGGAAATCTGCGGAGATTGAACGTCACGAAAAAACCGTGATACGACGAAGCGACGGACAGGTTTACCGATCCCGAGGCTTCCAGGCGCTCCACGTCCACCGGCCTGTATATGTCGGACAGCACGTCGATCTTTCCGCTGGACATGGACAGAAGCGCCGCGTCCATATCCCGCGTTATGACGTAATAAAGATCGCGTGCCTTCGGCCCGCTGAAACTCATGATGTCGAAGGACCCGCCCGCCGCGGCGCTGACGCCGCAAGACGCGGAAATGGCGGAAAACGCGCATAAAATGCGGATAAATTTTTTCATAAGCCCCATCTCGTTTCCCCGCCTGCCGCAAAAAAACGTTTTGTGAATTATAAAAGTTAAGTGAACGAAATGTCAATTTAATTATAATTCTAATTCTAAAATCAAGAACGATTACGGGGCATGTATTTAGCCAGTTTCTTCAAGACTTCATTGAAATCTATCGGCTTGCCGATGTGGTCGCTCATCCCGGCGGCCAGGCATTTCTGCACGTCCTCGGTGAAAACGTTCGCGGTCATGGCGATTATCGGCACCGATACGGCCTCGGGGCAGTCCAGGGCTCGTATCCGGCGGGTAGCCATGTATCCGTCCATCTCCGGCATGTGGACGTCCATGAAGATCATGTCGTAGGCCGCCGGGTTCGCCTCGAACTTTTCCAGAGCGGCGAGGCCGTTCTCCGCGCAGTCCAAGACGACGCCGGTCGGTTCGAGCAGGGTCATCACAATCTCGCGGTTCACCTCGATATCCTCCGCAAGCAGTATCCTCCTGCCGGTGAAATCCATGTTTCCGGCGGACTCGTCCTCCGGGGGCTCCGAGTTGGGCGTCTCGGAATACTCCGGGGGCAGCGCCGCCGTTATGGTGAATATGAAGCTCGAGCCCTTCCCGAGTTCCGACTCCACCCATATCCTGCCGTCCATCATCTCCACTATGCGTTTTGTGATGGCAAGCCCGAGGCCGGTTCCTCCGAACTTGCGCGAGATACCTCCGTCGGCCTGCTCGAAGGAATTGAACACGCGGCTCTGCTGTTCTCTGCTGATCCCTATCCCGGTGTCCCGCACCTCTATCTGGATTGTGCAGCGGTCGTGCTCCTTCGAGGCCAGGGTGGCCGTGAGTATGACCGCGCCCTTCCGGGGTGAATTTGACGGCGTTGGAGAGCAGATTCGCTATGATCTGGGACAGTCTCTGGGAGTCCGCGTATATTTGCCGGGGTATGCCGGGGTCGATGCGCACGCTGAAAAACTGCTTCTTTTCGTTGGCCTTGAATTCGATCACGTTCGCCACTTTTGAGACTATGTCCTCGAAATCGAACGCGGAAGGAGAGAGTTCGAACTTGCTGGCCTCGATCTTAGACATGTCGAGGATGTCGTTTATGACGCCCAGCAGGTGGTTAGACGCGTCTTTTATCTTGCCGAGGCTGTAGTTCTTGCGCCCGATATCGTCCGCTCCGAGCGCGATATTCGTCATGCCGATGATGGCGTTCATCGGGGTGCGCATCTCGTGGGACATGTTGGCGAGGAAGTCCGATTTCGCGTGGGACGCCTGCTCCGCTTTCTCAACAGCCTTCATGATATCGGTCATGTCGTGAAAGAGAGCTATCGCCCCCATCGTGCTGCCCGCTTCGTCGTACATCGGCTTGAAATTGATGGTGTAGCTGCGCGG
Source organism: Synergistaceae bacterium (assembly GCA_031271065.1). Classification (GTDB taxonomy): domain Bacteria; phylum Synergistota; class Synergistia; order Synergistales; family Synergistaceae; genus JAIRKI01. The sequence goes on along the minus strand of JAISWP010000275.1, from coordinate 7,877 downwards.
ATTCCCGTCGCATCCGATGTCCAGCACCTCGTCCAGAACGAGAGCCGACTTCTCCGCGAGCGCCTTTTCGAACCCGGCTGCCACGGAGTTCACCCATTCCGCGTCGGCGAATCTGAGGAACACGTCCTTGAAAAAACGTCCCCCCACGAGCCCGAAACTCGGTATGTGAGCCCTTTGCAGGAAAACGTCGGTGCAGTAAGTGAACCGTCCGTTCTTGTCGAGGAGAAGTATTATGTCCGGGCAGTTTTGCAGAAGGAGACTCATGTACTGCTCCTGCTGGGATTTTTCGAGGAGCAGTATCGCGCTTATGTTCGACTTTGTAGCCTGAGTCTCCTTGTTGCGCTTGAGCAGGCTCTCGTAGTTCTGCACCTGCCGCCTCAGCTTCCGGTTTTCCTTTTGGAGGATGCGGAGCTCCTCCTCCGGTTCCGGGATCGTTTTCGTTTCTGCCGGTTCCGATACGTCGTTCATTTCTTTACTCGTCTCTTTGAAATAATTCGCCGGTTTATACCGGATCGCTCGCCCTCTCTTTTAGAAAGCGCAGGCTATGAAGGTGAAATTATGAAAACGGTTCACCGGTTCTCCCGACTCTCCGTAGACCGGACAGATCTCCCCGCCGGAATAACACATGTGATAAGGCATATCGCCGAGGACCTGGGAGGCGTATTCCAGTTCGGCCAGGGGGTCCGCCGCCAGTTCGAGATAACGGGCGAGGCACGGCATGATCAGCATCCCATTTTTCCCGTACTCCGCCGCCGCCTCCAGAGTGTCTTTCGCGGTCCTCAGTATGTCGGGGGTGTCGGTGAATCCTATCGAGAGAGTGCCCCCGTTCGGCATTTCCCCTCCGCAGGGGGCGTATCCCTCCTCCGTCACCATATAGGCGGCGCGGACAAGGGGTTTCGTCCCGTCGTTGTAGTCCACCACGAGGGGAATGGCGTTTATTCCCTCAAGCCCGTCGCCGAAGGTCAGTCCTATTGTCCTGAAGTATTCCATGAGAGGCATGTCGTTGACCTCTTTCAGCAGGTTGCCCTCGGACGAGGTTATTATGGCCTTCTGTTTCTGTATCTTGTCCTCCGATATCGCGGATACGAAAAATCTGGGATGTATATCGCCGGATATGGCCAGCATAGCCAGGGCGCAGTGGTCGCTCCTGCCGTTCAATATCGTCGCCGAGTCCACCAGGCCGAGGTTTTTGTCGCAGGCGATCATCCCGAACATGGGGGCCTTTCCGGACAGTCCCTCCAGTTCTGTAAGCATCGCCTCCGCTCCCACATTTGGTATGAGGGGGAGGAAGGGGATCAGGAGTTTCGGGCGCTCTCCCAGTGCCTCGACCGCCCTTTTGTAAGCGCCGGCTATGGGCTCTTTGTAATTTTCCGTCGACAAAGCCTCGCTCATGACGGCGGCCAGTCTGACGTCGTCCGACGTGATGACGCTCAGGCACAGGAGCATGTTTCCGGAGTGCCCCGAAGTTCCGTTCGCCAGCGTGGTGGCGCCGACGATATCGAAGGGCATACGTTTCGCTATGGCCTGTACGACGCCTGTCTCGAGGAACTCTCTGTAACAGCTCACTACCCCCACCGAATTGGGCAGCAGGGAGGTGAAATCTATCTGCCCGGCTATCTCTTCGACGGCGTCACCGATCTCGTCTATTTCCTCCGTGTACGCGCACAGCATTTTTATCACTGGTATCCCCCCGGTTAAATTCAGTTATTGAACGCAATATATCACAGAATGTCTTATGTTCAATCTGGATTTTCACTAATGATAACTAAAGCGTGTCTCTATAACCGCGGATCATTCTCTCGTAATTTTTTTGCGTATTTTTGTCCGTTCTCATTGGGTTTTATCTGTGTCTGGCGATAATTATAACTTAAAATATTTTTTTATGTTTTGTTAGCCTCAAAACGCCTGTTGGGAATTATTAAGATTTCTGATTGGGATCGGCCTGACGTATGCCTTAATTTATTTTATGGTGTGGTTTTTTGCTTTTGTCTGTGGTAATATTACGGGCGCTTTGAGGTCATATTTTGAACTGTAGTTTAGCAAAGAAGGTGTACAGTGATGCAGCCAGCTTATTTGATCCTCGAAAACTCCGCCGTGTTCGAGGGGAGGGCCTTCGGACGTCCGGTCCCGTCCGGCGGCGTGGTCGGAGAGGTGGTGTTCACCACCGGGATGACCGGATATCTCGAAACTCTGACCGATCCGAGTTATTACGGACAGATAATCGTCCAGACTTTTCCCATGATAGGCAATTACGGAGTGATACGATCCGATTTCGAGAGCCCGAACGTCCAGCCGAGAGGATATATCGTGCGGGAGTGGTGCGAGCACCCCTCCAACTTCCGATCCGAGGGCGATCTGGATTCGCTCCTGAATGAGGCTGGTATCCCGGGTCTCTGCGGCGTCGACACCAGGGCCGTAACCAGGATGATCCGGGAGCGCGGCGTCATGAACGGAGCGATAACCTCCGACCCGTCGAAGGTCCGCATGGACAGGGTGAAGGAGTATGTTATAAAGGATTCGGTGAGAAGCGTGTCCGCGCCTCATCCCGAAGTGATACCCGCCTCGGGAGGGACGGTATACCGCGTGGTTCTGTGGGATTTCGGCGCGAAGGCGAACATAGCCCGCTCCCTCGCGTCGAGGGGATGCGAGGTCACGGCGGTCCCCAGCGTTTACACGGCGGACCGGATAGCCTCCCTCGAGCCGGACGGGGTGATGCTCTGCAACGGTCCGGGGGACCCCGCCGACAACCCGGAGATCATCGGGGAGATCAAAAAACTGACCGAGACCGGCATCCCGATATTCGGCATCTGCCTGGGGCATCAATTGCTGGCTCTGGCCGCGGGAGCTAAGACGGGACGTCTCAAATACGGGCATCGGGGGGCAAATCAGCCGGTCAGAGATGTGAAAACCGGTTCACTTTACATAACGACACAGAACCACGGTTATATGGTGATCCCCGAGAGCATCCCGGACGGGGCGGCGGAGCTGCGGTATATCAACGCCAACGACGGTACCTGCGAGGGAATGGACTACAGAAACATCCCGGCGTTCAGCGTCCAGTTCCACCCGGAAGCGGCCGCGGGTCCACTGGACACGGGATTTCTCTTCGACCGTTTCACCGGCATGATGGAGGCACGCGGACATGCCCAGAAATGAAAATATACGCCGCACCCTGGTCATCGGGTCCGGGCCGATAGTCATAGGGCAGGCCGCGGAGTTCGATTACGCCGGCACTCAGGCATGCCGCGCCCTCAAAGAGGACGGGATAGAGATAGTGCTGGTCAACTCCAATCCCGCCACGATAATGACCGACAGGGCGATGGCCGACGCGATCTACGTGGAGCCCCTGACCGCCGCCACGCTGAAACGGATAATCAGACATGAGCGCCCGGACAGCGTGCTGCCCACTCTCGGGGGACAGACCGGACTCAACCTCACGATGAAGCTCGCCAGGGAAGGTTTCCTGGAGGAAAATGGAATAACGCTTCTCGGGGCGCGTCCCTCGACCATCGACAGGGCGGAGGACCGGAAGCTGTTCAAAATCGCTATGGAAAAGATCGGGCAGCCGGTCATTCCGTCGGAGGTCGTGGACAACGCCGGCGACGCTCTCAAATTCGCCGCGTCCGCCGGCTATCCCGTGATAGTCCGCCCCGCCTTCACACTTGGCGGCACGGGGGGAGGCATGGCGAACGACGAAGACGAACTCAGGCGGACCGCCGTAGTGGGGCTCAAATTTTCCCCGATAGGGCAGATACTCGTCGAAAAATCCGTGTCCGGCTGGAAAGAGATAGAGTATGAGGTCATGCGGGACGCGTCCGGCAGCTGCATCACGGTGTGCAGCATGGAGAACCTGGACCCGGTCGGCATACATACCGGCGACAGCATCGTCACGGCCCCGGCCCTCACCCTCTCGGACAAGGAGTATCAGATGCTCCGCAGCGCCGCCCTGGACATCATACGGGAACTGGAGATAGAGGGGGGGTGCAACTGCCAGTTCGCCCTGGACCCGAACAGCTTCGAATACGCTGTCATCGAGGTGAACCCCAGGGTTTCCCGTTCCTCGGCCCTGGCTTCGAAGGCAACCGGATATCCGATCGCGAAGGTGGCGGCCAAGATAGCCATAGGTTACAGGCTGGACGAGATACCAAACGCCGTGACCGGCAAGACCTGCGCCTGTTTCGAGCCGGCGCTGGACTACGTGGCGGTCAAGTTTCCGAAATGGCCCTTCGACAAATTCGCCTCGGCGCCCCGCGCCCTTGGCACTCAGATGAAGGCTACAGGCGAGGTCATGGCGCTGGCGGATAATTTCGAGGCAGCTCTCATGAAGGCCGTGCGCGGCGCCGAGATACATCAGCAGACGCTCTATCTGTCGAAACTGGAGACGATGGACGGCGGCGAACTCAGACGGGCGATGGCCGCCCCGACGGACGAGCGCATATTCCATGTATTCGAGGCGCTCCGCAGGAACGTCTCCTGCGACGAGATATATGATCTCACCGGGATAGACCGCTGGTTTTTGTACAAGCTCCGGAACCTGGTCAGTTTCGAGGAGCTCTTGAGAAAAGAGGGGCTGGACGACGATTCCTACAGGGAGGGAAAGAGGCTCGGCTATCCCGACGCGGTGCTGGAGAAGATATCGGGGGGCCGCGTGAAGCGGCATATCCCCGCGTCGTACAGGATGGTCGACACCTGCGCCGGCGAGTTCGCGGCGAGTACCCCGTATTTTTACGCCACCCGCGGCGAGAACGAGGCGCAGGAGTTCATCACGCCGCCGTCCGAGCGCAGAAAGGGGACGATCGTCGTACTGGGCTCCGGCCCCATAAGGATAGGACAGGGCATAGAGTTCGACTATTCGAGCGTGCACTGCGTATGGGCGCTGAAAAAACAGGGGTACGAAGTGGTGATAATCAACAACAACCCGGAGACGGTCTCGACGGATTTCGACACGGCGGACCGTCTTTATTTCGAACCCCTGACGCCGGAGGACGTGGGGGACATACTGGCTATGGAACGCCCCGAGGGAGTCGTGGCGGCGTACGGCGGGCAGACAGCGATCAAACTGGCTAGGTTTCTCCATGAGAACGGGTACAAGATACTCGGCACGTCCTTCGACAGCATAGACCTGGCGGAGGACAGGGAGCGCTTCGACGCTCTGCTCGGCAGTCTCGGGATACTGCGCCCGGAGGGGGGAACGGCTCTTTCGGCCGACGAGGCCGCGGATACGGCGTCGCGCCTGGGATACCCGGTGCTGGTGCGCCCTTCGTATGTCCTCGGCGGGCAGAATATGAGCATCGCCTTTTCCGAGGAGGACCTGCGGGAATTTATGGAAGTCATACTCTCCGGGGACGTGTACGGCCCGGTGCTCATAGACAAGTACATCAGGGGGATAGAGATAGAGGTCGACGCGATATGCGACGGAAAGGACATACTGATACCTGGGATCATGGAGCACGTGGAGCGTACCTGTATCCACTCCGGCGACTCCATAGCGGTTTATCCAGCGATCAACGTCACGGACGAGCTGATGGAGAAGATAGTCTCCCACACCCGCAGCATAGCCCTCGCGATGAATACTCTGGGACTGGTGAACGTGCAGTACATCATACGCGGCGGCGATATATGGGTCATAGAGGTCAATCCGAGGGCCTCCCGCACCGTGCCCTATATCAGCAAGGTCACCGGGATACCGATGGTCGAGCTTGCCACCCGCGCCATGCTGGGAGAGCACTTGAGCGAAATGGGCTTCGGGACGGGCCTTTATCCGCCCGCGCCCTACACGGCGGTAAAGGTGCCGGTGTTCTCCTTCGAGAAGCTGCACGGAGTGGATACCCACCTCGGGCCGGAGATGAAATCCACCGGAGAGGTTCTGGGCATAGGCAAGACGCTGGAGGAGGCCATGTACAAAGGGCTGGCCGCCGCCGGTTACAGCATGGAGAGGGGAGGCGGGGCCCTCTTTATGGTGCGCGACAGCGACAAGCCGGAGATCGTCGATGTCGCGAAAAAATATGCGTCGCTGGGCTTCAACCTCTACGCCACCAGAGGGACGGCCAAGGTGCTGGCAAGAGCCGGGCTCTCCGCGATGGTGATACATAAACTCAGCGAATCCTCAGACAACGCGGGCACCCTTATAGAGAGCGGTATGGTGCGTTACATAGTCTCCACGTCGTCCCGCGGACGCGACCCGGCGCGGGAGGGCGTGCAGATAAGGGCCCTGGCCGTGAGGCTGGGCATACCGTGTCTCACGTCGATCGACACGGCGACCGCCGTCGCCGACAGCCTGCGGAGCCGTTACAGCGAGGAAAATACGGAACTGGTCGACATAGCCCGCATGAGACGGTCCCGCAGGACGATGAGTTTCTGCAAGATGCACAGCTGCGGGAAGGACGATCTCTACTTCGACGGGTTCGAGCAGGAGATAGTCTCTCCGGAATCGCTCTCCATCATGCTGGGTGACAGGCACTTCGGAGTGGGGGGCTACGGCGTGGTCATGATATGTCCGTCCGGGACCGCCGACGCTTACATGAGGCTTTTCAACACGGACGGCAGCGAAGGCCTCATGAGCGCGTCCGCGGTGGCCTGCACCGGGAAGTATCTTTACGAGAAGGGGCGGACCGGCGGCCGCAAGAACATGACGATCGAGACCCAGAGCGGCACGAGGCATCTGAAAGTGTTCACCCGCCACGGGGAGGTCATATCCGGCGAGGTCAATCTGGGCCCTCCGATGTTCCGCCCGGAGTCCATACCGGTCGACCTGCCGGGGGAGAAGGTGACGGGCAGGGTCGTCGACATAGGCGGAAGGACGTTCTGCATCACCTGCGTCTCTATGGGCAGTCCTCACTGCGTCGTATTCTGCGACGACCTCGAACGGATAGATATGGACAGAATAGGGCCGCTGGTGGAGCGTGCGCCGATATTCCCCAGGAGGACAAACGTGGAATTTGTCAGGGTGGTCGACGAGAGCACTCTGTCAATGAGGATATGGGAGCGGGGCGACGGGGAGACTATGGCCAGCGGCAGCGGCGCCTGCGCCGCGGTTGCGGCGTCCGTCGAAAACGGTTTCTGCTCGCGGGCTGGGATGGTGCGCGTGATACAGAACGGCGGCGATATGACGGTCGATTATTCGGGAACCGACGTCGTCCTGCACTGTAAAGTGAAAAAGGTGTTCGACGGTTTCGTGGACATCTGACCGGAGGTTTCAATGGCTGTTTATACGCGGATTTAAAATAAACCAAAGACAAGTCAGGTGTATTGACATAAACGTGATTAGTGCTAATATATCGCATACTGTGAGTCCGTTCAGTAATTTCACCGATGTGAGGAGGCGAGGGCCGTGTTTGTTCTTTCATCGCTGCGACGATTCCGATGTGTGCCGCAGAAATCAGATATAAGCAGCGTTGAAGGGGATATGACCTCCTCGCACTGGCGACAGAGATGAGACGTCTCGGGCTGAAAGCGTCTCTCGCATAAGACGAAGATTTGAATTGAAGTTTACCGGTCCGCGCCCCTGAGCTTACGCCGAAGAAAGGCTGGTTTCACCGCCAAGTAGGCGTCCGGGGGTTTTCGTGACGAAACCCCGAAGAGATGGTCCGGAGTTTCGGATCAACGAGGGTGGTACCGCGGGTTTGTGACAATTGCTCGCCCCTCATTTTCCTGTAAATTGGAAAATGAGGGGCGATTTTTTTAAATGGTTTTTCAAAAAAATTCAATCGGCTGCATGAAAGAATGGAGGAATTTATGATGACGGCGGAGAACATGGAATTCGAAAAAAAGGGCAAGGTCGTATTGGCGTACAGCGGAGGTCTCGATACCTCAGTGGCTATTCCGTGGCTGATGGAACAGGGGTATGAAGTGGTGACCATGACGGCGGACGTGGGGCA
>JAISWP010000265.1 GCA_031271065.1 Synergistaceae bacterium | reverse complement strand
GCCACGTCCTGGGCGTACGCGCCGGCGCAGTTTATCACTATGCCGGCGTCGATGCGCCCCCTGGAAGTATCTACTCCGGCAGCCCTGTTTCCCCTGACGGTGATACCGGTCGCCTCAGTTCCCTTGAAATAGGAGACCCCGAGCCTTTTAGCCGCCTCCAGATACGCCGCCGTCGTGAGGAACGGGTCGGCGTGTCCGTCGCGGGCGTGATAAATGAAACCGACCGCGTCGGACGCGTCAAGGGCGGGGCATATGCCGCGGGCTTCCGGCAGCGAAAGCTCGCGGGAGTTGATTCCAAGGCTGTTCTGAAGTTTCATGCCCCGTCTGAGATTTTCAAATTCCCTCTCGGTGTAGGCGACCAGCAGGTAACCCTCCTGGCTGAGGCCGACCGGCATACCCAGTTCGTCGTCGAGATGTTCGAATATATCGAGAGAAGCTATGCCGAGCCGGCAGTTCATCTCGGTTCCCCACTGGGCGCGGATGCCGGCGCCGCATCTGCCGGTGGAGCCCGAACAGACCGTCCCCTTTTCGAGCACCGTCACGTCCTTCACTCCGAACTTTGCCAGGTAGTAGGCGGTGGCGATCCCGAGTATTCCGCCGCCGATTATCACGACGCCGGCCCTGTTTTTCCACTCCACGGTCATTCGCCCCCCGACGCCAGCAGGCTCGTCTTTATCGGTTTGACGGGAGGACGTACAGTCCCAGGCTCCGTCTGATCCAGAGGAACGCCGCGCCTGCCGGATATCTCGCGCATGATTATATCCTGACATCCCCTGCCCTGGCACGGCCCCATGCCGGCGCGCAGCATCCGCTTCAGTTCGTTCACTGTGTCGTATCCCCTGTCTATCCACTCCCGTATTTCTCCGAGGGTTATCTCCTCGCAGCGGCAGACGACGATATCCCTATCCGAGTCAGACATCGCGTTTCACCGCCCTTACGGCTCTTATATGGTCGGCAAGGTCCTTGGGGGCGGAGACGTGAATCACGCGCGTCCGGTCCCGCTTCGGCTCCGTCACCGCCTCGACCCGGCCCGAGGCCAGAACTTCGCCGGTCCGCCCCAGGCAATCCACGGCGTCGCCCCTGGACGGAACGGGCAGCAATTCGTAGGGCAGCTTGAACAGCGCTTTGTCGTGGGAAAAGGTGAGGTCTATCACGAAACAGGCCAGCCCGGGGCAGGCCGCGGCGCAGATGGCGCATCCGGTGCACCTGGAGTGATCTATCACCGGAGTGTCGTTTATATCCGCGAAGGGCTTTATCGCGCCTGCCGGACAGTTCGAGGCGCAGGGATCGCATGGTATGCGCTGGGGACATTCCACCACCGCGAGCCCCCCCTTTTTGTCTTTCCACAGAGACTCCGGGGGCCTCATCTCCCGGATGAGCCCCTCCGTAAGCACCCCGCTGCTGAAGAGCGTTCCGTCGTTATCCACGATATCAGTCCTCCCATCGGCCGCGAAGGACTTTGGCGATTCCGGCGCGGATTTTTTCTCCCGCTTCCCCGGCCCGCAGATGATCCAGTCTCGACCAGTATTCGTCCAGCTTTTCCATATCCGCGTCAAACCCCAGACTCCGCGCGGCGCACAGGCCCGCAATGCGGCCTTCGATCATCGCGGCGCTCGCTTCTTCTATGCCGGAGGCGTCCCCGGCGCACCAGAAGCTCGGGTTGGAGGTGCGCATCGTCCGGTCACGGAGCGGCGCGAAGCCGCAAAGCTGAGGCACGTAACTCATCCGGCATCCGGCGTGGGAAAGTATCTCGGTCGTCGGGGAGAGACCGACCGCGAGACAGATGATGTCGCACTCGATCCTCTTCTCCGCGCCGGTCGGGGCGAATTTATCGTCGAGTTCGGCTATGACCGCCCCCTCCACGGCCCGCTCTCCCAGGGCTTCCTTTATGGAATGGCGCAGCAGGATAGGCACCCCCAGCCTGCGTATTTTCGCGGCGTGAACCCAGTATCCCCCCACTTTCGGCATGGCCTCCGCCACAGCCGCCACCTCCACCCCGGCCTGCATGAGCTGATAGCTGACTATCAGGCCGATATTGCCGGCCCCTATCATGAGAGCTCTATTCCCTGGCCTGACCCCGTAGAGGTTCATCAGGGTCTGCACCGCTCCGGCCCCGTACACTCCCGGAATGTCGTTGTTGACAAATGGTATGATGCGTTCCTGCGCGCCCGACGCCACCACGCACCTTTGGGCCCTTATCCCTATATACGACTCCTCGCCCCTCATGGCGGTGAACATGCCGTCCTCCGGGTAATAACCGGTGACGGTGGTGCTGGTCATGCTCAGCGCGTTCTTTCCCTTTTCATCCAGTTCCGCCATCAGTATGCCCGCGATTTTATATCCTCTGGTTCCGGCGTATTCGTCCCTGCTGCCGAAAAATTTATGGGTCTGTTTCACAAGCTGCCCGCCCAGATGCAGGTCGCTCTCCGCTATGATCACTCCGGCTCCGGCGGAAGCGGCTTCGGCGGCGGCGGAAAGTCCCGCGGCGCCTCCCCCTATGACCAGGATGTCCGTCGTAAACTCTCTCATCGGGAATCCGATCCACCGGAATATGCACCCGGCATACGCCCCCTGCCGCGCTGGGTCTCGATCCTCATGCCCGGCGAGAGCGGAGTGACACAGGTCCTGACGTTCGGCACGCCGTCCACGACCATGAAACAGCTGCTGCATTTGCCTATCGCGCAGAAAAAACCCCGCGCCCTTTTCATGACCGGCGTCTCCCGATAGACCCGCACACCGTTCGCGTGCAGAGCCATCGCTATGGGCTGTCCTTCGTACCCCTCCATCGGCACGCCGTCGAACGTAAACCCGACCCTGGCGTTCCTCTTGAAATCGCCGGCGTCGAGCACAGGATGTTCCTCTATGAGATCCATTGAAGCTCCCCCCGCTTGGCCCCTGATTTGCAGGGCTGTTATCCCGCTCCGGGCCGTACGCCTCGG
>JAISWP010000260.1 GCA_031271065.1 Synergistaceae bacterium | reverse complement strand
CGTCATGAGTTTCATGGGGATAATCCTGCTGGTCGGAGTGGTCGTGAACAACGCCATACTGCTGGTAGACTTCATAAATCAGCAGCGGGCGAACGGAGTGAAAAAGCTGGAGGCGGTCGTATCGAGCGGTCCTCTCAGGCTGAGGGCCATTCTGATGACCACGGTCTCCACGATGATCGGCAACCTGCCGGTGGCCCTCGCCATGAGCGAGGGCGGAGAGATCCGCCAGCCCATGTCCGTAGCGGTCACTGGAGGGCTTTTTACCTCCACGATGCTGACGCTTTTCGTCATTCCCGTGGTTTACCTGATCTTAGACGACATAAAGGACTGGGCGGCGGGCCGGATACACAGGTACAGGGCATACAGGCGCTTTAAGACCCGCTGCGCCGGGAAGCCTCTGCCGATACCGTCTCCGGCGGGAGCGGCGGCTGCCGCAAGGGAGCCGGAAGGACTGGACGCCGGCGTCACGGCGGTCAAATAAGATGGGTCCCTGCTTGAAGAAATTCGCTTTCATACTGACGCTGTCGGCGGCGGCCATGTCGTTCCCCGGCGCGGCCCGCGCCGGGGAGGACATGGGGATAAGGGAGGCCATAGCCCTCACCCTCGAGCGGAATGCGGTTTTGCTGTCGCTCCGGCAGGAACTGCCGAAGGCCTCGGCGTTCAAGCTGCAGGCGGACGGCGCACTGACCCCCGAGATAGGTTTCAGCGCCGGAATCGACGAGAACAGGGAGACGCAGACGTCGGACGGGTCGGACAGATACGACAGAAGGAACGCGCGGCTGACTCTCTCCCAGAACATATATTCGGGCGGCAGAAACCAAGCTCTGCGCAGACAATCGGCCCAGGTGCGCTCCATAGCGGAACGAAACCTGAAAGACGCGGAAAATCGCGCTGTGGGGGAACTTTTCGCCAGGTTTTACAACGTGCTGCTGCAGGAACGCCGCGCCGAGACGGAGCGATCCGCCATATCCGCCAGCGAGGTCCACCTCCGCGAGGTGACGCGAATGAGCGAACTGGGGCTCTCAAACAGGCTCGAAGTTATACGGGCGTCCCAGCAGCTTGCCGCGAACAGGGCGAACCTGAGCACGGCGGAGGGCGCTCACGACTCCGCGGTCATATCCCTGATGAATTACATGTCGATCCCCCCGGCCAAACGGCGTCCGGTCTCCGGAGACCTGCGGGCGCTGGAAATAGAGGGCGGCAGAGAGACGTCTCTTGACGCCGCCAGGGAGAACAGGGCCGATCTCGGGGCGCTGTCAGATCAGATCGAATACCAAAAAAACCAGATAGAGATAGAGCGGAGCGCGCTGCGGCCGCACATCAATCTGGGGGCATCGGCGGCGGTGATGAACCCTTACAGCGGGATGGACTCCACCGACGACACATGGAGGGCCGAACTCACCATCACTGTCCCTATACTGGACCGCAGCTCCTCAAAGGGCAATGTCCTGCGGGCGCGGGCGATAGCGGAGCAGAACAGGATATCGTTCGAACAGAGAGAACTCGACATAGAGTCCGGAGTGGAAACAGCATGGACTGAGATGGAGACGGCCAGCAACCACCTGGAGGCCGCGTCGGCGGCCCTCGAACTGGCCGAGGAGACCCTGCGCCTGGCAGAGGTCGGATTTCAGGAGGGCGTAACCCCGCAGCTGGATCTCCTCTCAGCTCAGACGTCCCTGACGGAAAGCCGCCTCGAATATCTCAGATCTCTTTACAACCGCCTGCTGGCAGTAGTGGCCATCAAGGTGACCGAGGGCAACATAATAGAATGGGCCGAGGAGATGGAATTTTGATCATTTCAGCGAATATAAAAAGAAAAAGGGGCGGCGCCGGACGCGTCGTGGTGCTTCTGCTGTTCATACTGGCTCTTGCCGGGGCCGGGTCTTATTTTTGGGCGGTCAAACCTCAGGCCGACGGCTCCGAGAAAGCGCCGGAGGCAGCGGCCCTAGAGGCGCCCTCTGCGTATGTGCGGGTCGAAGCGGCGGCCGGAGGCAAAATCGTCCGCGACACCATAGTGCAGAACATGTCTATAGAAGCCGTAAACAGGGTCCAGATGACCCCCAGGGTGACCGGCAGACTGGAAGCGCTGCACGTCAAGACCGGCGACGCGGTGAAAAAGGGGCAGCTGATAGCGACCCTGGAGCACGAACAGCAGAACGCTCTCATCGGCTCCACCGAGGCGCAGCTCGCGTCCGCCAGGGCGGACACCGAGCGGGCCCGGGCCGAGATGGCCAACGCAAAGACCAACCTGGACCGCTACGAACGGCTGCTCAAAGAGGGGTTCAGCACCCAGCAGCAGTACGACTCCATAGCGACGGCCTATGCCAGCGCCAGAGCCGGACACAACGCGGCGATGGCGAAGGAACGGCAGGCGGCCGCGGAACTGGGGCGGGTCAAGTCGACCCAGCAGGACTACATAATGCACTCCCCCATAGACGGAACGGTGCTGTCTGACTATTCCCTCACGCAGGGAGCGATGATATCCCCGAGCTCGCCCATCGTCGACATAGCTGATCTGAGAAGGCTCAAGGCGACCTTCCGGATACCGGAGGTCCGCATATTCTCTGTGAAGCCCGGAATGGACGTCAT
>JAISWP010000229.1 GCA_031271065.1 Synergistaceae bacterium | reverse complement strand
TTGGTCGGATTTTTGCACTGACGGCCGAAATTGACCACAAAACCAGCGCCGCCGCAGGCAAAATTCATCAGAGCGGCAGCGTACATTATCCCCCACAACCCGTTGCGCATGAAATCCGGCGGCTCGAAAAAGCCCGGCTTGACATGGGAGAAACCAATGAGGGAGAAGGCGAGCAGCGCGGCTATGAGCACGATGACCATCAAATATTGGGCCCGCGCGGCCACCTTGATGCCCACCAGGTTCAAAAGCGTTATTACCAGTAAAACCCCCACCGCCGTCATCTTGAAATCGAGACCCGGCACAAATTCGAGGCAGTACTGGGCGAATGAAGTGCAATAAAGCGACGCCCCGAAGAAATTTGTCAGCCAAAACGCGACGTACACCCCCGCGAAGAACTTGCCGCCAAGCAGGGCGGACAGAGTATACATCCCGCCGTTCATGCGGATTGCGGACGATACGAAAATGTTGGGCAAAATGGATATCAGAGTCATAACCGCGCACAGAGCCATCGCTATGACGACACTGCGCCCGGTGAGTCCGATAGCCACTCCCACGACGGACATTATCCCGCCGCCGATGACGTTTCCCACAGCTATTGCAGTCAGATCTCCCTTTCCAAGGACCTTTTCACTCTCAGAGGCAATCGTTGCCATTCAAGAGCCATCTCCTTTCAAACAATCAAATTTGTCCCTGATACCCCGCAAAGCGCTGTCCGTAGTTTTTTTATTCCCACCCCCATCTCAGTCGAGCGTCACGTACGCGCCGCCTACGTGCTTCCATTTTCTGCCGCCTTCGGTCCGCGTATAGTCCGAGCTCATCATCACCGTCAGAAACAAGTGCGGACGGTCTATGCGGTTCCACTCGAAAGGACCGTGCGGCAGTCCCCCGGGAATGTAAATGCAGCAATTATCCGTGACCTTATAGGGCTCGCCCTCCAGATATATGGTGGCTTCTCCCCATACGGCGTTCACGTCGTCGTCCTTATGATTGAAGCTGGGCATGTAAAATACGATCTCGTCCGCGTCGTGAACGTGTTCGCCGACTATGGGATTGACGGCGGGAATCTCGAAGAACCAGGAGAGACTGAAATTGACCTTCCCCTCCGGAAATAGCTCGTCGTTGGCGTATGTCTGCCCTAATGTGCGCCCTGTCTTCAGGTTCCCATATCCGTCAAAAAGCGAGTCCAGCACAGGCGGACGGCCATACGACGGAGAAACAAAGAGATGATCCCATTTTTTGCCGCTCATTTCTCTCCCCCCACAATCCCCACAATAATAGGTAGATTTTTAAGAAAATAATGCCGCCGCACTGGTTTAAGAAAAAAATCAACAAATATTTTGGCTGAAAATTTGGAATCCACAAAAACCATACTATACATGTCCAGTTTTGTCAATCGCGCGGGTATTTAAATAATATCCGCCCCCGCACGCGCGTAAATACCCGCTAAACCGGCCGGCATGAGCATTGTACGCCGATTATACGCGGCGTTTCTCAGCGCGCGGAGATGCGGGTTTAAATTAAATCTGCGCGGCGGGCGCCGGAGTGTCCGCGGGGAGGATTATGAAACTCGCCCGATGCGCGTCGTGATATACGGTCTGACGCGCAGGGCGGACGGCGGTTTCGCCCCAGACGTCCCCTCCTGTGTTGGGGTTGGGGAATACGAGGTTTTTCGCGCCGCTTGTGACATGCACCCTTATCCTGTGGCCGGTTTTGAACATGTGGGAGACGGGCGGCAGACGGAACTCGTAACGCACGGCCTCGCCGGGAACGAGCGGTTCCGGCTCGCTGAAAGATCTGCGGTATCTCGCCCTTATCAATCTGTCGGCGAGGCGTATGGAGGACCCGTCGGGAGCGGCGTCAGTCACCCTCACAAGCCAGTCCGTGTCAGACGCGTCGCTGGCGGCCCAGATCACCGCCTCTATCCTTCCGGCAATCCGCAGAGGGGCCTCCAGGGGCGGAGTCGAGTAAACCAGCACGTCGTCCCGCAGTTCGACTTCCCTGTAATCCCCGGGGACGGCCATTTCGTTCTCCGCCACGTCTATCAGCTGAGGGGGCGGGTCGTCTGGGTCGAATACGTAACGGTCCGGCAGTTCGGCGTCCGGTTCGGCCTCCGACAGGGCTCCGCACCCACCTGAACCGTTGGCTTGACCTGAACTGTGCAGATACAAGACATAGGGGCGCGCCGTCCCGGGGGGCCAGTCCGCCGAGGCGAGCCATCTGTCCGAGCCGGTCTCGTAGTACTCGGCGACCGGGCGGGACTCCGCCCCGTTAGAGACGCCCTTCAAAAACCTCTCGAACCACTTCAGCGCGGTGACGTCCATATCGTAACGGAGCGCCTCCGGGCCGAAGGTCACTCCGTTGATCCGGCGCGCCGTGTTGAAGCTGTGCTGCCACGGGCCGTATATTATCCTCTGATGCGCTCTGTGCCTGCGCGAGTTCATCTCCCACGCCTGCGCCGTACCCATGCCGTCGTCGTCGTACCAGCCGGATATCATGAGGGCTGGTACGTCGATATCGTCCCCCCGGGCCGGCCAATCGGACCTGCGCCAGAAATCGTCGTAATCCGGGTGTGACGTCCACTCGTCCCAGAATTTCGGCGCCGCCCCGAGAGCGAGTTTCGGTATATCCCGCAGGGGGCGATGGCGCAGCAGTTCGTCCCAATCGTCCCTTTCCATCTTTTTCTTATCCGCCCGTTTGCCGGACATCATGAAAATCCAGGCGAAATCTCCGGACAAAAAACATCCGCCGGGACGCGGAGTGTCGGTGAACGGCCCTCCCGCGCAGACCTGACTGACCAGGGCCTTCAGAGCGGGGTGTCCGGACGCCGCCGCCATCCACTGGGTCTTGCCGAGATACGACGGCCCGATCATGCCCACGCTGCCGTCGCACCACTCCCGCGACGCGAGCCAGTCGAGGGTATCGCTCCCGTCGTCCGTCTCGAACACCCCGGGAATGAAATCCCCTTCGGAGTCGTCCCGCCCCCGCACATCCTGAGAGACCAGGGCGTAACCGCGTTCAGCCAGGTACAGCATGACCCTGCCGTATACTCCGCGTCCGTAGGGAGTCCGTATCAGGACGGCGGGATGCTTTCCCGGCCCGTCCGGCAGCCATATCTCAGTCGCGAGGCGCGTCCCGTCCCTCATTGAGACATATTCAGTGAAGGGACGCCGGACTTTCCCGGCGGGAGGCAGACCGCCGCCGGTCCACAGCGCGTGGGGGACGGCCCATTCCCAGCCGTCTTCGCAGAGTGAGACGGAACCCTGCCGCGCAGTCCAGACGACACCGCGCACGGTTCGCTCCTCCCCCGGGCCTGTGACGATGTCAAGGGCTGGAGCCTCCGCCATCAGCGCCCAGAGGACCGCGGACAATCCGGTTCCCTCCGCGTCGCGGAAGCGTCTATAAGGCCGCCCGTCCGGCAGTGTCACCTCCCCGGATGAACCGGCGCCCGCTTCGAACGAGCATACGGTGCGATATATGGCGTGCGCGGGAAAATCCTTGGGGACGGCATCGTCGTCCGGGTCATAGGACCGCTCCCGGCTCCACAGCCCCGTGTACCGGTCGTGAAACGCGCCCGTTATCCCCGATTCACTGAAACAGAGATCGGCCCGGTGGACGCCGTGGTCCAGCAGTTTGAAGCGCAAAACCCGCATCGCGTTTTACCCGTCGAAAGACGAGGCCAGCGACGCCATACAGAGGAACGCGTTATAGAGGGACATGTAATCCTCGGATTTGTACCTCACCGTGGTGGGATTTTCCAGGTTGGAACCGGGCAGACGCAGCGCCAGCGCCGCGTGAGCGGTAGTGGCGAACTGCATTTCCAGGACGTACGGGGGACTCGCCATCGGCGCGATGGGAGAGCCCTTCAGGTCCGCCAGAGAGGCGCACACGCCGTCCTCTATGCGCTTCCAGGTCACCTCCGGATGCACGCACTCGGCGGCGGCGACCCCTATCGCCCTTTTGGTGGCGACGGTCCTGACGCCTGGCACCACGGAACGAATGTTCTCCGTGACATACTGATCTCCGGACAGAAAGACGACGGGAACGCCGAAACAGCCGGCAAAATACCCGTTTATCTCCGCTTCGCCGACAGGTTTTCCGTTGATTCGGACCTCGAATATCCTGGAATAGCTGTACGAGTGGGATATGGAGCCGCGCTCGCTCTTGCGCGAGTGATATCCCAGAAGGACGACAGCGTCGAACGCGCCCGA
>JAISWP010000216.1 GCA_031271065.1 Synergistaceae bacterium | reverse complement strand
CCTTCCCGAGGCTCTTGCTGTTGCCTGCCGACGCCGAGGACAGGATGGAGAAGATGGGGCTCAAGGAAATAGGGACGATACACAGGTTCGTATGGCTGGAGGACCTGGTCGAGGCAAACCTGGGGACGCTTTTCCCGGGCATGAAGATAGAGGACGCGGTGCTTTTCAGAGTGACGAGGGACGCGGATTTCGAGATCGAGTCCGACGAGGCGGAGGACCTTCTGAACTCCATACAGGAGAGCGTCGAGCGCAGGCGTTTCGGATGCGCGGTCCGTCTGCAGCTGGAGAAAAACGCCCCCAGGCACATCAGGGAGATACTGACCCGCAATCTGGAGCTGGATCAGTTTCAGGTCTATTCGATGAAATATCCCGTAGGTCTCTCCGCCCTCATGCAGCTTTACAGCAAACTGGACAGGCCCGACCTCAAATTCCCTCCTTTTACGCCGAGAACCCCCGCCGAACTGGGGGACAGGCGCTCGATATTCCGCTCGATAAGGGAGCGGGACATACTGCTGTACCACCCTTACGACAGTTTCAAACCGGTGGTCGACTTCATATACGAGGCGTCGCGGGACCCCAGCGTGCTCGCGATAAAACAGACCCTCTACCGCACCGGAAGCAATTCCCCGATAGTCGAAGCGCTCAAGGAAGCCTGCACCCGGGGCAAGCAGGTGGCGGCATTGGTGGAGCTTAAGGCGCGTTTTGACGAGGAGAACAACATCGGCTGGGCCCGCGCCCTGGAAAGTTCGGGCGTCCACGTGGTCTATGGCCTTCCCGGGCTCAAGACCCACGCCAAGATATGTCTGGTCGTGAGGCGGGAGAAAGGCGGGATAAAGCGCTACGTCCACCTGAGCACGGGCAATTACAACACGGTGACCGCCGGCATATACACCGATTTCGGGCTCTTTACCGCAAATCCCGACATAGGCGCCGACGCGTCGGACCTCTTCAACGTGCTGACCGGCTACTCGATGCAGCGGGAATACCGCAGGCTGCTGGTGGCGCCCCACACGCTGCGCAGGGAGATAATAGCCCGCATCGACAGGGAGATAGAGAACCACAAAATAAACGGGGACGGGCGGCTGGTGTTCAAGCTGAACGCCATATCGGACAGGGAGAGCATAGACGCACTCTACAGGGCCTCGCAGGCCGGAGTGAGGACGGACCTCCAGGTTCGGGGCATCTGCTGCCTGAAGCCCGGGGTCGCGGGCTTGAGCGAAAACATCAGGGTGACGAGCATCGTCGGGCGTTTTCTCGAACACACGAGGGCCTTTTATTTCCGCAACGGAGGTAAAGAGGAGCTTTACCTGGGCAGCGCGGACCTGATGACCCGCAACCTGGACCGGAGGGTGGAGTGCCTGTATCCGGTGGAGGACCCGTCCCTTCTGAGAAGGATAGTGGACGCGATCCTGCCCGTGCATTTCTCCGACGACGTTCAGTGCAGCGTGCTGGACGGACGGGGCGAATACGCAAGACTCGTTCCGAAAGATCCAGGGACGGATTCCCAGCGATGGATGATCGACAGCCTGAGCGCGGCGCCGATGGGACAGGGCGGGCAGCGGGCGTGAGACGGGATTGCGGCGAACCCGCGGGTTCCATTGGGAGGATATCTGATGGACAAAAACTCTAAAATCTACGTCGCCGGGCACAGGGGAATGGTGGGTTCGGCCATTCTCAGGCGGCTTGAGGCCGACGGATACGGAAACGTGATAACGCGCACCCGCGCGGAACTCGACCTCATGCGGCAGGACGACGTAGACGCGTTCTTCGCCTCGGAACGCCCCGAGGTCGTGTTTCTAGCCGCCGCTAAAGTCGGCGGCATCATGGCTAATATGACCCATCAGGCGGATTTTCTCTACGAAAACCTCACGATACAGAACAACGTGATAATTTCAGCCGGCAGAAGCGGCGTGAAAAAATTCATATTCCTGGGCAGTTCCTGCATCTATCCCAGGAATTGCCCTCAGCCCATCCGGGAGGATTATTTTCTCACGTCGCCTTTCGAACCCACCAACGAGGGATACGCGATAGCCAAGGTCGCCGGGATGAAGCTGTGCGGGTATCTGGCCCGCGAAGGCGTGTGGGATGGGATCGCGGTCATCCCCTGCAACCTCTACGGCCCGGGGGACAATTTCGACCCCGGGAGCTCCCATGCTGCCGCGGCCCTGGTCAAACGCTTCGCCGACGCCGCGGACGCCGGAGAGAGCGAGGTGACCTGCTGGGGGACGGGGACTCCCCGCAGGGAGTTCCTCCACGTGGACGACCTGGTCCGGGGTATATTCATGCTGCTCCATGACAATCCTTACGGGAGCGAGCCGGTCAATATAGGCTATGGAACGGATATGACAATAAAGGAACTGGCGGATATAATAGCCCGCGCGGCCGGTTTCAAAGGCGAGATATTGTGGGACGGAAGCAAACCGGACGGGATGATGCAAAAGCTCATGGATACGACGCGGGCGCGCTCCGTAGGTTTTGCGCCGGAAATATCGGTCGAGCGCGGTATGGCCGCGTTTGTGGAGTATTACCGCCGGCTCTCAGGCAGAAAGATGTGATCACATGGGCAGGACCGCGATAATAACGGGAATCACAGGGCAGGATGGGGCGTACCTGGCGTCATACCTCCTGAGGAAGGGCTACGCGGTTCACGGCGTGAAGCGCAGGAGCTCCATATTCAACACATCCCGCATAGACGGCCTTTACGAGGACCTCCACTGCGACGACCCGAAGTTCTTCCTCCACTACGGAGACCTGACGGACAGCAGCAATTTGATCCGCATAATTCAGGAGACACGTCCGGACGAGATATACAACCTGGCCGCACAGAGCCACGTCAAGGTCTCTTTCGAGACTCCAGAATACACCGCCAACGCCGACGGAATGGGGACGCTGCGCATACTGGAGGCGCTCCGCATACTCGGACTCGAACGGCACACGCGCTTCTATCAGGCGTCGACCAGCGAACTGTACGGCAAGGTTCAGGAGACGCCTCAGAGCGAGACGACGCCCTTTTATCCCCGCAGCCCCTATGCGGCCGCCAAGCTCTACGGGTACTGGATCACGGTCAACTACCGCGAGGCTTACGGGATCTTCGCGTCGAACGGGATACTCTTCAACCACGAATCCGAGCTCCGCGGCGAGACGTTCGTCACGAGGAAGATAACGCGGGCCGCGGCGCGTATAGTTCGGGGCAGACAGGAAAAGCTGTGGCTGGGAAATCTCAGCGCGAAACGGGACTGGGGGCACGCGGAGGATTACGTCGACGCAATGTGGAGGATATTGCAGCACGACGTTCCCGACGATTTCGTCATAGCGACCGGCGAGACCCGTTCCGTGCGCGAGTTCGCGGAAGCCGCCTTCAGACACGCCGGCGCCGTCATATCCTGGGTCGGCGAGGGGCTCGGCGAAAAGGGCGTGGACGACGCCAGCGGCCGGGTGCTTATAGAAGTCGATCCCAGATATTTCCGCCCTACCGAGGTCGATCTGCTCCAGGGGGACCCGTCGAAAGCGGAGCGTCTCCTGGGCTGGAAGCGCAGGATATCCTTCGACGAACTGGTGCGAAGGATGGTGGAGTACGACCTGATGATAGTCGACAGGAACCAATCCGTGCTGGACGCCGGCTTCGAAGTTCCGTCGGCTTTGGAGGACAGATGACGGGCAATATCAGGGCGCTCATACTGGCGGGAGGCAGCGGAACCAGGCTCTGGCCCCTCTCCCGGGAGGAGATGCCGAAGCAGTTTTTAAAAGTCTGCGGAGGGAGTTACACCCTTCTCCAGCAGACCGTGCGCCGTCTGCTGAAATTCACCTGCCCGGAAAATATGAGGATAGTCGCGTCCGGGCGATGGAAACCCCTGGTGTCTTATCAGATGGCCGGCATCGGCCTCGACGGGGATTTCGTGATAGAAGAGCCGGAGGCCCGCAGCACCGCGCCGGCGATAGCCCTGGGCGTGGCAAGGCTGATAGAAGACGGGGCGTCCGGGGACGACGTCGTGCTGGTCTGTCCCAGCGACCACATCATAGCGGACGAATCCGCCTTTGAATCCGCGGTGTCGCTGGCACGGGAGGCCGCGGAAGATGGAAATATCGTGACGTTCGGCATAAAGCCCGTATTCCCCGAGACCGGTTTCGGATATATAAAGACGGGTTCTCCGGACGGGAAATGGCTGACTGTGGACTCATTTGTCGAGAAGCCGGATATCGAATCGGCGCGTCGTTACGTAGAATCCGGCAGTTATTGGTGGAACGGCGGCATATTCTGTTTTCGCGTCTCGGATATGGCACAGGCGTACCGGGACCATTTCCCCGAAGGCGCCCGGCTCTTCGACGCTCCTCCGGAGGAATTGGAGAGGATATTCAGGGAGTCTCCGGCGGAAAGCATCGACCGCGCCGTGATGGAGCGCGCCCGCAATATAGTCTGCGTGCCCCTCGACGCCGGCTGGTCCGACGTAGGTTCCTGGGACGCTGTGTACGAGAACTCCCCGAAGGACGCCTTGGGCAACGCGTCGTCGGGCAGCGTGTCGCTTCACGGCGGAAGCCGCAGCCTTGTCATAGGAGGGGAACGCCTGATATGCGGCGTCGATCTGGACTCCATGATAGTGGTCGACACCCAGGACGCGCTTTTCATATCGCCCCGGGGATCATCCCATAAGCTGCGGGGCATAGTTAAAGACTTGTCCGAGACCCACCGCGGCGAAATTGCCGAATCTCCCGCCAGCGCCCGCCCGTGGGGCACTTACAGCGTGCTCTCCAGAGGGGAGCGGCACAAGATAAAACGCATAACGGTATCCCCCGGCAAGCGCCTGTCGCTCCAGTACCATATACACCGCTCCGAGCACTGGGTCGTGGTGCAGGGGACCGCCCTGGCGAGCATATACGGCCACGGGGAGACCGTCACCGTCCAAGAGAAGCTGGTCCACGAGGGCGAGAGCGTTTTTGTCCCCAAAGGCTGCCTCCACAGGCTGGAGAACCCCGGCAGGATACCTCTGGAGATAATAGAGGTGCAGATAGGGGAGTACGTGGGCGAGGATGATATAAAACGGGTGGAGGACGATTACAGGAGGGTCGGGCAGGACAAGTGTCAGGAGACGTCATGAGCGTGTCCGCCGATACTGTAAAAATGAATCCCGCGGTCTTTTAACTTGATTCCAGATTTCGGTCATGAGGATATTGGAGCCGCGGCAGGGCTTTGAAATAGCGTTGGACGGGATGACGCATTTTCCAGGAAGCGCCGCGGGGAGGATAAAATCCGGAA
>JAISWP010000196.1 GCA_031271065.1 Synergistaceae bacterium | reverse complement strand
GCGCTTTGTACTCTTCGATCATCCTGTCCACGTCAGGCCAGGCCGAACGAAGCGCCTCGGCGACCCCTGCCTGGGCGAAGGAATTGGCGCAGGTGGCGATGCCCTGATGACATTTCATTATAAACGGCTTTGTTCCTGGCGGTATGACCATCCACCCCACGCGCCACCCGGTCATAGAGAAGGTCTTGGACGCTGCGGAAATGGTGAAGGTGCGTTCTCTCATCCCATCCAGCGACGCTATGCTGATGTGCGGGGTGTCCGCGTTGTACGCGAACTTCTCATAGCACTCGTCGGAGAGGACAAGTATGTCCTGCGACCTGGCGGTTTCGGCTACGGCCTCCAGTTCGCCGCGGGTGGACGTGGCCCCTGTCGGATTGTTCGGGGAGTTGATCATAATCATCCTGGTTTTGGGCGTAACGGCGCGCTTTATATCCTCAGGGGACGGTCTGAAACCGTTTTCGATTCTGCATGGCACAGGGCGCAGGATTCCCCCGGCAAGTTTTATCAGATCGTCGTACACCGGGAAGCAGGGAGTCGGCACAATGACTTCGCTGCCAGGCTCGAGCAGGGCCAGGAACACGGCCGCCAGAGCCTCCACCGCTCCGGCGGTCACCACTATCTCCTTGTCGGGATCCGCATCGATGCCCGCGTCCCGCTTGAATTTGGCGGCGAGTTCCTGCCTGAGTTCCGGGGTCCCGGACATATCGGTGTAGTGGACGTCGCCGCTCTCGAGCGCCCTTATGGCGGCGCGCTTCGCACATTCAGGCGAGTCGAAGTCAGGACGCCCTATCTCCATGTGCAGGACGTCCCTCCCCTCCCGCTGCATATCGTCAGCTTTAGCCAGTATCTCCCTTATGCCTCCGTCGAAGTTGAAATTTTTCATCCTCTCGACCGGCAGTCTGTAGTTCATCTGTAAACCCTCCTCGAGCCTTTTGCGGCGGAATATTCCCGATTTTCAGGATTTGTCGGAGCCTGCCCCGGGATTCGGATAACCGCTTACCTTGCCGGTCATCTCACGTATCACGATGCGGGCGACCCATAAAGTCTTCGATTTTTCCTCGGATATGTCGGTGTGAGGACCCCGGTACTGTCTCATCAGTATCGCCAGGGCTCTGTTCATCTCCGCCGGATCGGTTATCTCCTCTATCACGCCGAACCCGGTCACGCTGCGGTATCTGCTGGAAAAATTCTCTCCTTCCCTGCCCCGCGTCAGCTCGATTCCGACGGCCACATTGAAAGACACCCTGGGATTGGCGGCAGCGAGATCGTTTTTGAGGCCGTTTTTCGCACCGTGGAGATATATGACCCCGTCCTCATATCCGTAGCCGATCGGCAGTACGTACGGGCCGCCATCCGGGGAAGCCATGCCGATATGAGCCACCCGTCCTTCCCGAAGCACCTCTTCCATCCATGCCCTGTCCGTGACGAGCTTATCCTTCCTCCGCATCTCCCGTTTATCCGGCAAAGATAATCACTCCCGTCAAATCTTGTATGACGACTTTTTATATTCCTCCGTGGTCCTCATGGAGACGAAATCCTCGCACTTAACGGCGCCTTTCAGGAAGCGTCCCCTTTCCTCGATATCGTCCCAGGATCTTGCGTGAATCATTATGTAAAGATTATAAATCCAATCTGCGTCAAACTCACAGTCGAATATTCGCCTGAGATAGCAGTGACTGGCCCAGGGCAGCTGGGATACAACCTCTCGTGCCGCGCGCGAGATATCATCGTCAGAACCGCGGACGGCGCAGGCGCAGAGGCTGTTCGCCGTCCAGCCGGCCCTGCCGTGATCCAGCGATGCTCCTATCCTGCGAAGCACCCCGCGCTCCATCAGCGACCCCGCCCTTCGGATCAATTCATCCTCAGTCATGCCGGCTTTCCGCGCCGCCAGCGCGAACGGTCTCCGGCTCATTTCAAGACACTGAAGGGCACGTACGGTTTCCAGGTCGACATCCGAACATCGGGTTTCGTCAGGTACAGGTATGCGCGGGGCGCCCTGGGGGACGGGCGCGGAGCCTTCCCCGGCAAAAGAGGGCCTGAGCTTTATCATGCGCGACGTTTCCAGCGCGACGAAAGAATGTCCGCGAGACCGCAGGACGCGGCAGATATCCCGCGCTTCCTTCCCGCTGCCCGCAAGCGCGGTGAACCAGAGGGAAAGCACGTGCCTCCTGCCGTATATGTGCGTCACATTGCCGGCCTTCGAGAGGATCGACACTAGTTCTCCCGGATACCGTCCCGCATCGGCGCCGAAAAGATATCCCCGGTATCCCAGCAGGCGAAGGTCGAAAAAAGCGCCGAATCGCCTTATGAGTCCAGAACCGGTCATGGCGGCGACTGCGTCGGTAAGGACACGCTCCGGCACGCCGAGAACTTCGGCGGCTGCGGAGAACGGCTCGCGCACCAGCGGCAGCCCGCTCTCCAGCACGGCGGCGACCCGCCTGAACTCCCCGCATATGCTCAAGACACGATCCCTCCGGACAGACGGTACGAACAGCGTCCGAAACCGGACATGCGTGACGCGCAAATCCTGCGCGTTTTCCAGACGCACGAGGAACATTCGGCCGCGGGCGCCATATCCCGCCGCACACGGGCGGCTATATCCGGCAGATCCCTCCAGTTCCCCAGAGGTTCCGTCCAGATAAACTGATTTGGGAACACGGTTCCGTCCCACCTTACGGACAGTATGCCCGCTCCGCACATCCGTCCGGAAGCCGCCGACATGAGACCCAGCGTATCGCCGCCGATTCCGCCGCGACCGGTCATATATTCGTATACCGCGACCGAATCGGAGGCGTCGCCGACCGTCAGAACCTCCGGGAAATATTTCCCGTACACGCGGGAACCGACACTCCAGACCCACTCCGTTATTCTGCGCAGCGCCGCTCTCTCGTCCACGGCTTCCGGCATCAGGGAGACGTCGAGGGCGCCTCTGCCGGACGGTATGAAATGATAAAAACAGACTCTGGAGACAGGCAGGCTCTCCAGAACCTCAAGAGTTTCATCCAGACGCTCCGCCGCCGGACGCGCGAGGGTTACCCTGAGCCCCGTCCTGCAGCCCGAGGAAACGAGAGCGTTTATCGCCCGAACGGACGCTTTGAAGGCCCCTGATACACCGCGGAACTCGTCATGGAGCTTCTCCGGCCCGTCCAGACTTATGCCGGCGTACGACGCGAAACCTGATATCATCGATGCGGAACGTTCGTCTATCATAGAACCGTTGGTGGAAATCACGACATTCAGCCCCAGTTCCGCGGCCTGCCTCAGATAACAGTGGAAATTTTCATGACAGAGGGGCTCTCCGCCCGACAATATCAGAGCCGGCGGCCGGACGACGGAGAGCGCGCGCAGAAATTCAGCGGCTTCGCCCGCAGGCATCTCCGAAACATCCGAGGAGGACGACGCGGCGTAGCAATGGCGGCAGAACAGATTACACCTGCCGGTGATATGCCACACAACGACAGGACACCCGGACGCCGCCGGCATGGAATACCTCAGCGAGTCTCCGGGAAATTCAAATTTTTCGGGAAAGAGGAGTCTCGTTATGTTTATCA
This sequence comes from Synergistaceae bacterium, assembly GCA_031271065.1. Classification (GTDB taxonomy): domain Bacteria; phylum Synergistota; class Synergistia; order Synergistales; family Synergistaceae; genus JAIRKI01. The sequence continues at coordinate 6,871 of JAISWP010000196.1, read as the reverse complement.
AACTAACCTGACGCTGGTCTGGACGCGGTGCCCGCACAGCATCACAGCCGGAAGGGTATGCGAGCCGTCAGAATGAGAGCGTCCTCTCCGTCGGCGTAGTAGCCTTTCATCCTCGACGAGTAGACAAACCCTATCGAAGAGTAAAAATTTCGCGCCGCCTCATTGGAGGAACGGACCTCGAGACACATGCGCCAGCACTCCCACTCGAGGGATATTTCCCCGAAAGCCGCCATGAGCTGCAGGGCTATTCCCCGTCGTCTGTATTCCGGAAGCACCGCGAGATTCATGAGATGAGACGCATCCTCCGCCCTTCCGAGGACGCCGTAACCGGCGATGATCCCCTTGACGGCGGCCTTGAGGTACACAGAACCGCCCGGCTCGTTCAGATCGCGCTTTATCAGGCGTTCCTCCCAGGGTATATCAAAACAGGCCGACTCAATCGCTGTGAGCGGCTTGAAGTCCTCCGGGACACAGAAATCGATGTCGACGATTTGCATCGCGCGAACCGCATCCGGATCAGAAATCTACGAATATGGTGTCTTCCCTGCCCGGGCCGACTCCTATGAGCCCAATCCGCACCCCGGTGCTCTCCTCGATAAATCTGACGTAGTCCCGGGCGTTTCGCGGGAGCTCACCGAAATTTCTGCAGGCGGAGATATCCTCGCTCCAGGGTTTGAAGGTCTCGTAGACCGGCTCGGCCCTATCCAGGATCGCGGCGGAATTCGGAAAATTATCGGTTCTTCTGCCGCCTATCTCATAGGCGGTGCATACTTTCAGTTCGTCCAGTCCCGAGAGCACGTCGAGTTTCGTCAGGGCTGTCATATCCAATCCGTTCACCCTGACCGCATATTTCAGCCCGACTATGTCGAGCCAGCCGCACCTTCTAGGGCGTCCGGTCGTCGCCCCGAACTCGCCGCCCGCATCTCGCAGTCTTCTTCCTGTTTCACCCTTGTCCTCCGTGGGGAACGGCCCTTCCCCCACCCGGGTGCAATATGCCTTCGCGACTCCGATCACCCTGTCGAAACGTCCGGGACCGAGCGTTCCGCCGGTGCCGCAGCCTCCGGCGACGCAGCTCGAACTGGTCACGAACGGATAAGTTCCGTGGTCTACATCGAGAAGAGTGCCCTGCGCCCCCTCGAAAAGGACCCTCTTTCCGGAACGGATGGCCGAGTCTATCTCCATGGTGGAGTCCCCTATGTACGGTTTCATGAATCTCCCCCACTCGAGGGCTTTCTCGAAGAGCTCGTCGAAATCCAGCGGTTTTTCCCCGTACAGCTTCACGAGGATCGTGTTTTTCTCCTCGACGTTCATTCGCAGTTTCGCCGCCAGCAGATCCGGATCGGAGATATCCTCCGCCCTGATGCCGATACGGTTGTATTTATCCACGTAGCAGGGGCCTATACCCCTGCCAGTAGTTCCGATGGCGGCTGCGCTGGAACTGTCCTTTCTGGCGTTCTCGGACAGCGCGTCCAGTTTTTTGTGGTACGGCATTACGATATGAGCGCTGCCGCTGACGACGAGCCTCGTCCCTATGGACTCAGGAGACGGATCGAGCCCCTTCACCTCGCTGATGAACTGTTCCGGGTCCAGAACGACGCCGTTCCCAATGACGCAGACGCGGCCGGGATACAGCATTCCGGACGGCAGCAGATGGAAAACGTGCTTTTTCCCCTCGACGATGACGGTGTGTCCGGCGTTGGCTCCGCCCTGATAACGGACTACAACGCCGACCTCTTTAGCGAGCACATCCACCACCCGCCCTTTGCCCTCATCGCCCCATTGCGCGCCAACCAGCGCCTGAACCACGTTTTTCATCTCGTTTCCCCCTTAGCGTACTCCGCCCACCGGGTCAGAGTGATGAGATCGACTCCCGATTCATGCCTGCCCTGGGAGACTTCTCTCGAAAAATCTTCTAAAAAAAACACGGTTTCAGGCCTCAGATGACAGATCGCAACCGCGCTCCCTTTTTTTTGAACGGTCCTTATGGCTCCTGCCGCCGCGCTCGATATCTTCTCCCGGTCCGATTCGTTATCCAGAAAAAAAGAATTTTCCGCAGAGGCCAGCCCTCGTTTTGCCGCTGCGTCGTATGCGACGCTGCGCGGTGAAGTGCGGCTGTCCAGAAAGAACATATCGCGTTCCGCCAGCACGTCCATGACATATCCCATCAATTCAGGGTCCGAAGTGGCCTTCGACCCCCTGTGGTTATTGACCCCGAACGCGCCCTTCAGCGAATCCAGGAGCGGTTCGAGGGCGTCTTTTACCTCTCGCTCTGACATGCCGGAGCCGATATAGTAATACCTCCGGTCCCCGGATTTTCCGTCCGGGTCAGACAACGCCTGCATCGGAACGTGCACAAGATATGGTATCCCATTCTCTTCGAACAGTTCAGCCGTATCTTCAGCGTATTTCAAATTAGGTATTATCGCGCATGTCACGGGAATATCCAGCGAAACGATCCGACGGGCCAGTCTCATATCAGCTCCGCAGTCGTCTATCACTATGGCGAGCCCCGGAGCGCGGGGACCATGATCCTCAGAATTTACGCCGCCTGAAACGACCTCCGCCGTTTTCTCCGAGATCGCGCTTCTTTCCAGCGCCAAACCGATCGCGGCTGCGGAAATCCCCGTGATGCCCGACAGCAGCACCGCCAAAACGGACGCGATAGCGTAAGCGCCCCTCGCGGCGGCGCGCGCCTTAAAACCTGAAATCACTGATTTACCAGTTCGGCGGCTCCATAGCGTTCCGGCGAGAGAAGGTCCTCCATCACTACGAGCGCCTTCCTGAGCTGTACGTCGTCCGATGTCACCTGAGTGTACTCCCCCTTCACCTCGTAATCCGGCACAAGACCCTTATGATCTATGATATTGCCGGACGGGGTGGCGTATCTCGCTATGGATATGTACATGCCGGCTTTGTCCGGCAGAGGAAAGAGAGACTGCACGGATCCTTTTCCGTAGCTCTTCGTTCCCACCAGCGGACCCCGTTTGTGATCCTGCACCGCGCCGGCCACTATCTCGGACGCGCTGGCGCTTCCCTCGTTTATGAGGACCACCAGCGGCAGTTCAGTCGCCTTGTCCATGTCGGCGTACAGGTAATCGTCGTAGCGGCTGACCCTGCCCTGGAGACTGACGACGAGATCTCCGTCGAGAAAGAGCGACGCCACGTCGACCGCGATGTTGAGCAGTCCTCCCGGATTGTTCCGCATGTCGAGTATGATGCCCTCGGCTCCCTGCGCGGAGAGATCGGTTATCGCCTCTTTCAGCTCGCCGGCGCTTTTCTGGTGAAAATTGTTGAGCTTGATGTACGCGATTTTATCCATCAATTGGGCGCGGACCGTCTTGATGTTTATTATCTCCCGGGTCATGTCCATGGACTTCAGATCATCCTCGCCGCCCCTGCGCATCCACACGGTCACGCTCGTGTCCGGCTCGCCGCGCAGCATCTTGACCACGTCGTTCTGATCCATTCCTATGACCACTTTTTCGTCTATCTTCACTATCTCGTCCAGGGGCTGCACGCCGGCCTTCTCGGCAGGTGTGCCCTCTATAGGGCTTATGACCAGTATTCTGCCATCGCGGGAACCGATATACATGCCAAGGCCGCCGTACTCGCCCTCCATCTCCATGCCTTCCTCGCGCAGCTGGTCCGGGTCGACGAATCTGGTGTACGGATCGTCCACGGCTCCTACCATGCCCTTGAGGGAACCGTAAAAGAGTTTCCTCTCGTCCGGCAGATTTTCCTCGTCCACAAAAAACGTCTCGAGGTTGTTCCGCACCTGGCGCATGGTCATCAGGTTATGCTGGGAGAAGGGCAGAAGACGCGCCCACTCTCCGCCGAAATCGGAAGCGGCGGCGGTTATTATGGCGGTGACCATGAAACCGCCTATGAAAATACCCAGCAGAACGTCTCTGAACCTCTTGAACATATTACATCATCAGCTTTCAAAAAATATTTTTACCGCCTACGGCAGATACTTCCTCGGGTCGACCGTGTTTCCGTTCACACGGACCTCAAAATGCAGATGGTCTCCGGTGGCGACGCCGGTGGATCCGACCCGCCCTACCCTGTCTCCCGTCTTGACCTTCGAATTTTCGTTGGTCTCTATGCCGGAGAGATGGGCGTAGACAGTCGTGAGGTCGCCGCCATGATCGATGATGACTACCTGCCCGTATCCGCGCAGCCATCCGGTGTAGAGTACCTCTCCGTCGGCGGCTGCCCGCACCGGATCTCCCCGGCTGCCGTCAATGTCTATACCGGTGTGGGTGGCCTTGGTCTTGAATACCGGATGAATCCTGGTGCCGTATGGGCTCGTTATCTTGCCGCGGTGGGGCCACGCCAGTTTGCCCCCCTTGTAATAGGCCGGGGTCTTCGAATTGCCCGCCTGTCTTTTCTTCTGGGCGAGGAGATCGTTGACCTTCGCCTTCAGCTCGCCGGACGCCTTCAGAAGCTCATCCTGTTCGGCCTGGAACGTCGCCTTGTCCTTTCTGGCCTGCTGAAGCATCTTGTTGCGCTCGCTCGACGTGCGCTGTATGGAGGTCCTCTGATTTTCCAGATCCTTGTTTCTGGCGTCCAGGTCCTTGCGCTGTTTTTCCAGTTCGGACCGGGCCTTGCTCAGAGTCTCCCTCTGGAGGATCAGATCGTCGATGAGCATTTTATCCTGTTCGGCAATCCTGGTCAGCAGGTAGGATGTAGAAAGAGCGTCCTGAGTGCCGCTCGCCGACATAAAGAGGCTGAATTCCGCGGCGCCTCCGTATTTGTACACAGCTACGACCCGTTCCTTGAGAAGCTTTTTGGCCCTCTCTATGCGAAGCTCCGCCTCCTGTATCCTGGCGGCCGCCTCGGCGAGTCTGCTGGATACCTGCTGGCGCTTGAGCTCGGTGACGTTGAGGCGCTGTTCAGCCTCCGCAAGCTGATTCGTCAGCTTGGTGATGTCGTTCATCGCCTTCTCTTCTTTTTTCTTGGCGTCTTTGAGCTGTTCGTTTTTCTTTTTGATCTCGCGCTCCATAGTGTCAAGCCGCTTCTGCTCGCTGGCCAGCTGCTTTTCGATATCGGAGTTGGCCGCCTGGGCGGACGAAGCCGACGAAACGGCGTAAAGACACACGAGGAACACCGATAAGAGAGCTCGAGCAAATCTGAAATTTCCTGTACTTACACCTGCAGCCATATTTCGCATCTCCTTCCGATCGACTGATGTCAAAGAGGCTTCATGGCCCTCCTGGTAAACGTCTCCACAGCGACAAGACTGGCTATGAGGCTCACCGTCGCCCCGGCTCCGACCAGTATGACTCCCAGTTCGAATACGACGGTGCTGCGGTCGAGCAGGGGCAGAAACGGTATGAGGTCCTTGAGACGGGTTATGATGCCGTTATAGCTCAGAGCCAGAAACACGCTCGCCCCAAGGGATCCGACTCCCCCGAGTATTATACCCTGAAGGACGAAAGGCATGGCGACGAAGGTGGGCGTCGCCCCCACCATCAGCATGATGCCTATCTCCTCCTCCTTCGAGTAGACCGCTATGCGTATGGTGTTGAAGAGCACCACGGCGGACGCGGTGACGGCCACAAACAGCATCGCCAGGGAGAACTGGCCGGCGAAACGCGAAAATTTCGAGAGTTTCTCCGCAAGATTCCCGGCGTAAACGATGTCGTTGATGAGAGGTATCGCGGCGAGCGCGTTGACCACGGACTCAACGCTGTCGGCCCTGTCGATCGACACTTCCAGGCTCGACGGCAGCGGATTTTCCCCGAGAAGCGTAAGCACGTCAGCCCGGTCGGGAAGGCGCTGTCTCAGGCGCTCCAGAGCCATATCCTGCGTTATGATGACGACCCTCGTGACGTGATTGACCGAGGCTACCGCCCTGGCGGCGGCGTCATAATCCGCGTTGGGAGCGAGATACGCCTGGATGGAGAGCTCGCCCTCCAGGACATTCACTATGTGCCGCGTATTGAGGACGAGGAGTACGGACGCTCCGATGAGATAAAAAACCGCCATCGACGTTATAACTGTCAGAAACGCCAGGCCCCAATGCCTCAGAATCAGGCGGGTACCATCCCTTAAGGCGTATTTAAAGCTCCCCATCGAGACTGTACCTGCCTCTCTTTTCGTCGCGGACGACGCGTCCGGCCCTTATACCTATCACCCTCTGCCGGAAAGCGTCCACCAAATACTGGTTATGAGTGGCCATGATCACAGTGGTTCCGAGAGCGTTTATCGACATGATGAGCTGCATTATCTCCTCGGCGGTGTGGAGGTCCAGATTGCCGGTGGGCTCGTCGGCCAAGAGCACGGACGGCGAATTGACGATGGCGCGGGCCACCGCGACACGCTGCTGTTCGCCCCCCGAGAGCTGGGGCGGGTAGAGGTTGCGCCTGCGCCATAAGTTGACCTGGTCCAGTATCTCGCCGGTGCGTTCCTTGACCTCCCTCGGAGGGGCCCCGAGGACCTCCAGCACGAACGCCACGTTTTCAAAGACATTGAGGTGAGGAAGCAGGCAAAAATCCTGAAAAATTATACCTATGTCCCTTCTGAATATGGACAGGTCAACCCTGCTTATCTTGCGCAGGGAAAAAGAGCCGACAGTTATCTGCCCCCTCGTGGGGGCGACTTCCCTGGTTATGCACCGCAAAAGCGTTGTCTTGCCGGAACCGGTCGGCCCCACAAGATAGACGAATTCGCCCTTTGGTATTTCCAGATATACATCCTCGAGAGCTGTTATATCGGGATAAAATATCTTGCTGACCCCGGAAAAGCGAATATCCATAACTACCTCCTACGTATCGCCCACACCTGAAGCACACTGCGCACTATCTCTCTGTGCGTCAGGCCATAGTATCCGCGCAGCTCTTCCTCCGTCCCGCTCTGCCCGAAACGG
>JAISWP010000140.1 GCA_031271065.1 Synergistaceae bacterium | reverse complement strand
GGAGACGTTTTCTACCTCCACTCGCGCCTTCTGGAGCGGGCGGGACGGCTCAACGCCGAGACCGGAGGCGGTTCGATAACGGCCCTTCCGATAATCGAGACCCAGGCGGGGGACATGTCCGCGTACATACCGACCAACGTCATATCCATCACCGACGGCCAGGTATACCTGGAAACGGTGGCCTTCAACTCCGGCATCCGTCCCGCAATCAATCCGGGGCTGTCCGTCTCCCGCGTGGGCAGTTCGGCTCAGGTCAAGGCGCTGACGAAGGTCGCGGCCCCGATACGCATGGAGCTGGCCCAGTACAGGGAACTCGCGTCCTTCGCCCAGTTCAGCTCCGACCTGGACGACGAGACGAAAGCGCGCCTCCGCCACGGGGAACGGATAGTGGAGACCCTCAAACAGGAGCAGTTTACTCCCTTCCAGCTGGAGGACGAAATACTGGTCCTGTACGCCACGGTAAAAAAATACCTGAACGACGTCAATGTCGAGAAGGTCCTCCAGTTCGAGAAGGGTCTGATCGAATATTTCAGGGACAACTGCGGGGGCCTCATGGAAGAGGTTGCGGCGAAGGGGCTTGAACCGGACCTGGAGGGAAAAATCATCCGGGGAATAGAACAATACAAGCAGTTCGTCCGCGAAGAGCGCCTAGCTTGACCGTCACAACGGAGGAACGACATGGAATCGGTACAGGGATTGAAACTGAGGCTGAACAGCGTATCCAGCACGAGGCAGATCACCAGGTCCATGCAGATGATCGCATCGACGAAGATTCAGAAGACTCTGCGGCGGATGCAGCAGAACGCGCCTTACGCCGAACGTTTCGGCGATATGGCCCGCAATGTCGCGCGTTTTGTCCGCGGCCTCCGTCACAGGTACGTCGCGCCGCCCGACGCGGGGTGCTCCGCGATAATAGCCGTCAGCGGGAACAGAGGGCTGTGCGGCGCTTACAACTCGAACGTGTGCAGGGAAGCCGTCGCGCGGATCAAGCGCATGAACAGGGACGTCCGCTGCATCACGATCGGCGGGAAGATGAGAGACCACCTGCGCAGAAGAAAATACGCCGTAGAACAGGCCTTCGGCGGGGCGTCCGAGTCCCCGTTTTACGAGACCGCCGAGGACGCCGCCGTAAGCGCCCTCGAACTGTACAACAAAGGAACTGTGGACTCCGTCTTCATTATATATACGCAGTACGAATCCGCGCTTTCCCTGCTGCCGATCACGAAGCGAATTCTGCCCCTTTCGGCTCCCGGCGGAGACCCGCGCGGACGCCAGATGCGCTTCGAGCCGGAGGCGGACGCCGTGCTGGACGCCGTTGTGCCGCTTTATCTGTCGGCGAGCGTGTACGGTGCGATACTCTCCGCCGCCGCGTGCGAACAGAGCGCCAGAATAATGAGCATGGACTCGGCTTCGAAAAACTGCGCCGATATGATTGAACGCCTGTCGCTCCGGTACAACCGGCTGAGACAGAGCGGCATAACGCAGGAACTGAACGAGATAGTGAGCGGCGCGGAAGCGCTACCGGCAACGGAAGAGAGTTGATACATATGGCTGGTTCCGAAGGAAAGGCGGCGAAAAGAAAGGCGGCGAAAGGAAAGGTGGCGCAGGTCATGGGAGCGGTCCTCGACGTCGAGTTCCCGGAGGGCGAACTCCCAGAGGTCTACGACGCCCTGGAGATAGCCGTTTCGGGGGCAAATAAAACTCTGATAGCGGAGACCGCCCAGCAGATCGGGGACAACACCGTGCGTTGCATCGCCCTCGACTCCACCGACGGATTGGCGCGGGGCGCGGAAGCTGTCAACAGCGGCGGCCCCATATCGGTCCCGGTCGGAGACGATACGCTCGGACGCATGTTCAACGCTCTGGGGCGCGTCATCGACGGAGGAGAGGAAGTGGACAGCCCCGCAATGTGGCCGATCCACAGGCCTCCGCCGGACTACTCGGAGCAAGCCGGCGCGATCGAGATGCTGGAAACCGGGATAAAGGCGATAGATCTGCTCTGTCCCTACGCGAAGGGGGGAAAAGTGGGCCTTTTGGGAGGCGCGGGAGTCGGCAAGACCGTCCTCATCATGGAGCTGATACGGAACATAGCCACGGAGCACGGTGGATATTCGGTCTTCACCGGCGTAGGAGAGCGAACCAGGGAGGGAAACGACCTCTATTTCGAGATGAAGGGGTCGGGAGTGTTGGGCAAGACAGCCCTGGTCTTCGGGCAGATGAACGAGCCGCCGGGAGCCCGCATGAGGGTGGCTCTGACCGGCCTCACCGTGGCCGAGTACTTCCGGGACGCGAAGCGCCAGGACGTTCTGCTTTTTATAGACAATATCTTCCGCTTCGTCCAGGCCGGCTCGGAGGTGTCCGCCATGCTGGGGCGAATCCCCAGCGCCGTGGGGTATCAGCCGACTCTGGCCGCGGAGATGGGCGCCCTCCAGGAGCGCATAACCTCGACCAAGAGCGGCTCCATCACTTCGATACAGGCGGTCTACGTGCCGGCGGACGACCTCACCGATCCCGCTCCGGCCACGACGTTCGCGCACCTGGACGCCACCACCGTGCTGTCGAGGGGCATAGTCGAGCAGGGCATATACCCGGCCGTGGACCCGCTGGCGTCGACCTCCAGGATATTGAGCCCTAAGACCGTTGGACAAACGCATTATGAAGTGGCCCGCGACGTGCAGAGCATTTTGCAGCGTTACAACGCGCTGCAGGACATCATAGCGATACTGGGCCTCGACGAACTGTCCGAAAACGACAAGCTCATCGTCAGCAGGGCGCGCAGGATACAGCGCTTCCTCTCCCAGCCTTTTTTCGTGGCCGAGAATTTTTCGGGCGTCCCGGGCAGGTACGTCCCGCTGCCGGAGACGCTGCGCGGCTTCAAGGAAATTGTAGAGGGAAGGTTCGACGAAGTGGCTGAGAACCACTTCTTCAACGCCGGATCGATAGACGACGTGATAAAAAGCGCGAA